>CAZJOE010000164.1:0-5268 GCA_964547555.1 uncultured Elusimicrobia bacterium
CAACGACATCACAGGCTTTTCCGCCACACCGGGATTGGCGCGCCTGGCCAAACAAGCGAAAGGGGTCATCTTAATGGCTCATCCCCGAGCACTCCCTCAGAAAAAATTTAAATATCCCATTCAAGACACGTTGACCCTTCTTAAAAAAAGCAGGGATCTCGCAATTGAAAACGGCATTTCACCTGAGAGAATTGTTTTAGATCCCGGTATCGGATTTTTCCGTCAGGCAAAATTAGCCTGGTGGAAATGGGACCTGGCTATTCTCCAAAGCTTAAAAAAACTATCCGTCTTAAAAACGCCTCTTTTGGTGGGGGTTTCCAGAAAATCATTTATCGGTCATTTGCTCGGAGGAATCCCTCCCGAAAAAAGACTGGCCGGTTCCTTAGCGGCGACGGTTGTGGCGGTTCAAAATGGGGCCTCAATAATAAGGACGCATGATGTTCTAGCCACCAAACAAGCGATTTTGCTCGCAGAATCAATGCGTATTTGAGGACTTGAATTCGGGTCCCTTTAACCGCATGCTTTTCCCATGAGCACGCAAAGAAAAACACCGCATTTCTTCATCATCAATCCCATGAAAGACCGCCGAATTGAGACGCGGTTTGAATCCATTGAAAAAATCCAAGTTCGCATCGAAGACACCGGTGAAATTATTTCAGGCTCCGCTTCGGACATCGGAGAGCATGGACTTAAATTATCCTGCTCCCGCCCCTTTGCTGTGGGAGAGAGCATCCAAATCGTTTTCCCCGACCATCCGGAAAATATCGGCTGTTTTGGCCGCGTCGCTTGGTGTAATCCGGCGGAAGAAGGCTCGCTCATCGAATGCGGACTCGCCATAGATTCTTGGCACGGGATCGTACAAGGTCTCCAATCCTGGAAAAAGTTCAAAGGCATCAAGCCGCGCCGCGACCGTCGCCGAAAAGAACGTTAAAAGTTTTCCTCCTTCCTTAATTTTCTTTTATACTCACCCCCGTGAAAAAATTATCCCTGTGTTTCGGGTTTTTATTTTTTGTGACTGGATCCTCCAGCCTCGTTCACGCCCTTCCTGAATACGCAGCCTTCTCCGGATCCAATTGCATGACCTGTCACACGGGTCCCATCGGCGGATTTGGCCGAAAACCCGTCTCCCGAGAAGACACCGGCTGGATCACCGACAAGTTTTACATGAGCGGAGATTTCCTGTTCATGGCCTTGCGCGATCAACGCGACGGAACTCCCGATCGATTCGTCCTTTTCCCTATGCAGGGCGCTCTTCATTTTGGATTTATGCCCAAACCCAACATCACCATCTCCGCCAGCCAAGACTTCGGCACCCTTCGCGAAGCCTATGCGATGCTCCACAACGAAACTCAAACCGCGTATGTGCGCGCCGGTTATTTCACGCTTCCCTATGGTCTTCTTTTTTCCGATCACACTTCCTTTATTAAGGAAGGCCGCGTTGAAGTCGGGCGAAATAATTTTGAAGAACGAGGATTGGGAGCGGGCCTTTTCGGTGTTCGTTATAAAGATTCAGGATTGGAAGCGGGACTTTCCGGACGCCCCTGGTTCGTCAATCTGGCCATCACGGGCGGCGTTGTCGGCCAAGAAGACCGCGCCTTCCCCTCGGGCCAAAGCGGGACCAAACGAGCCAAAACCACGCGGGCCGGATTTATCACCAAGCATGTGAGTTTGGGTGTTTCCAATTACACCAATGACAATGACGTTTTGGACCGGAGGATTTTGCGGTACGGCACTTTTGGTTGGTTACGAGCGGGGCCTCTGGCGTTCCTATTTGAACATGATGAAGGCGAGGACGAACAATTTACGATTGCGGGTTCCACACAAAGTTCGGCCAGTTACGCGGAAATTATTTATTCATTTCCCATCGGGGAACAGAAATGGCCCAGCTACGCCAAAATAAGATACGAGAGATTGGATCCCAACCGTTCGGTGGGAAGTGACGTTAGGCAGAAATGGGTGGCGGGGTACCGGTTTCATCCCAAAGAATATCTTTCCATCGAATCCGTCTATCAAAGAAATTTGGAAGATCCACGAGAACTTAAAAACGACGACATTTACGTCTTAACCCACGTCTATTTCTAGCAAGAGAGGGCGAAGCCCATTCGTCATAAGTAATGCCAAGGGATGGCGGTAACATTGTCGTCTATTTGCAAAGGTCGAGGGCATCTACAAACAATAAAACCTTTTTTACATTGTCGGTTATTCTCTTTTAAGAAATTTATGATGTGGCGGGCGTCTGTTCTTGTTGGATTTTCTGTCCATTTCACCTCTACCGGAATTAATTTACCCTTGAGCTGGATCAGATAATCAATTTCTGCTCCGTCTTTGGTTCGGTAATGAAATAATTTTCCCTCTCCTTGGTACTGAAGTTGTTTCCACAATTCAATTCCAACCCATTGTTCAAAGAGGGGCCCGGGATTTGCCTTAACCAGGTCGATGGAGGGCGTAAGACCCGCGGCGGCGTGCCGCACTCCCAAATCGAAAAAAATAAACTTTGAAGTGGAGAGTAATTTTTTCCGGTCACTCTTGGAATATCCCGGGATTTGGTGCCCGATAAACATGTCTTCCAGAAGCTGGTAATACGACTTCACCGTGGGTTGAGAAATTCCACTCTCTTGGGAAATATTCGCAAAGTTGGTGACATGACCTGATTCTGATGCGGCCAGTTGTAGAAATCGAACAAAGGCTCCCCAATCCTTCACCAAAGACTCACGTCGAATTTCCTCTTCAAGGTAAATAACAGCATAAGCTTTCAGCAAATCCGTCCGGTCCTTTTTATTCGCGCAAACAATTCCCGGCAACTCGCCGAAGGCCAGACGCGATTCAAGATTCTCAGCAGGAAAGGGATGAATCGTCTTGTTATCAAGCCACTTAAATTCCAACGGTCCGATCGATTTCGAGTGAGCTCCTTCTAGGGACGGATGTTCCAAAAGAGTCAACGCATGAAGATGATGGAGAAGGCTCCTGCCCGGGAGGAGATTGTTGCCTGTCATTCTAAGTTTACGCGCCGAACTTCCGCATAAAATGAACCGCCAACGAACTTTATCTTCATCGTAAAGAGTTTGAACAGAATCAAAAATCGAAGGAACTGTCTGAGCTTCATCCACAAAAATATACGTTGGTTTCTTTTCTCGGGGAAGCGCCTTGCAAATGCTGATAAATGCGCCAGGATTTGTCAGGTGATAGGTTCGTTCCTCTGGATTGGCAAAGTTAATAGAGAGGGTTGATTCGGGAAGAAGGGAACGAAGGAGCGTTGATTTGCCTGTTTGCCGAGCACCAAAAAGTATATGCACATAAGGCTTGGAAAGTTTTTTGGCTATTAAAGGAGCCAGCCATCGACTAAAGTTTACTTTAGATTTATCGTCCATTTCTAAAGCAAGCTTAGTCGAAATGTATTATTTCGTCAAAGGGAAAATGAAGCCCGCTTTAATTCCGCAAAGCCCCATCCGCAATCCACTCCTCAATCCGCGCCACATCCCCCTCATCCAAAGCCGCCGCATATTGAGGCATTCTCACTCCGGTTCCTCCCGTCTCTAAATGAGTTCCTTTTAATTTATCTACGAAATAACTCTCCTCAGGGAATCCGGGAACAACCAACTTTTTGTGGCTGGCTTGGATGCTAAGAACATTCACAATGTCGTTGTAACTGACTTGGGCGGAGGCCAGGCTCAAGTTTCCAGCAGGTGTGGCGCGATTATCATGGCATCCCGAGACGGCGCATCCCAAACGAAAAACATCTTCTTGAATGGTGGACAAAGTGGCAGGACCGCTGGAACTGGGGACAGAACTACCGGCAATGACATCTCTTTTTTCTTTGGTGCAGGAGGAAAGGAGGAGAACCGCAATCGTCATTCCGGCGAACGCCGGAATCCAGCCTTTTGGACCCCGGCGTTCGCCGGGGTGACACCCTATTTTACTTTGATGCATTTACCTCTAAATCTCTTCTTTGTTCCGTCACCGAATTCGGATTCAATAACGTAAAAATAAATATCATTGCCCACGGTTTTACCATTTTTGTCTTTGCCGTCCCAAAGAACTCTGTTGTACCCAATCGTCGTGCCCTGATTGGTGGAGCCGGTCAATTCGCGAATTAATTTTCCGCCCTGAGTGTAAATTGAAATTTCAACTTTGGTGGCCGCGTTACCGGTCAATCCATACACAAAAGTAGTTTCGGCGCGGAACGGATTGGGATAGGTGTTCACGTTCACCATGTCCGTTAGAGGAGGCGCTGCCGCAATCGCAGGATTGACGGACGAGATCCAGGAATAAATTGTCAGATATGTTTCTGAATTTTTATTCCAGTGCACTTGACCGATATGCGTCAATCCACCTTCCGCGGGGGGCTGCGGCTTACGCAAGATAACACTGGCACTGGGGATCATGAAGTTGGCCCGAAGCGCCACTTGTTCCATTCTCATTTCATCTAACTCTTCTTGGGTCTCCGCTTCGTCCATGCCATCTAAATTCATGGCGCTACCGCCTTCTCCACCCTCTTGATGGCAGCTGTAACATTGTTCATTTAATATCGGCCAGACCTGAGTGTTAAACACGGCCTGACTAAGATCCGACAAGGAAGCGCCCACCGTATCGTCTCGAACCACGCGGAAATTAATTCCGGTGTCGATCCAACGACTGATCTTGTCATACTCTTCGGCCGACAAGATATTGGCGTGAGGAATTGACGGCACCGGTTCTTTCGGATAAGCCGCTTCAAATGTATAGGTCTTGGTTGAAATCGCAGGATCAACGCAGCCGTCCACATCATTGCACTGACCGGCGAGCCACCACATAAGTTCACTGGAGCGAGAACGCTGCGTTCTCACATATCCGCCCCCAACCAATGATTGAAATGCCTCCGTGGTATTGGCCGGAGTTTCTCTTCCAGCCAAGCTCAAACCTCTTCGACGACCGGCCGCGCCATAAGCTTTGGCGCTGTCATGACACGATACGCACTTCGCATCAAAAATCGGTTGAATGTCTCGATTGAAATTAAATTGGACCACATTGGTCGTATTGATATCGGTCGGAGCGCTTCCCCTGGCCAAGATGGTTTGAAAGTCCGCATCTTTATCATGGCGTGAATGGCAACCCACGCATCGTTCCGTGGCGCCCTGCGCAACGTGGACCCAGGGCTTATGGTTCACCAGAACCCGACCGCTTTTGTCCATAATTTGAAACTGCATAGGAACATTGGCTGGAACGGAGGCGGAAAAAGATCCGTCATCGGAAATGGGAGCTTCTCCTAAAATTTGTGTCGATATTCCTTCA
>CAZJOE010000165.1:0-5234 GCA_964547555.1 uncultured Elusimicrobia bacterium
CGTCTCAGCTTTACGACCAACATCGGCGAAGCCGTAGAGGCCAGCGATTTTATTTTTATCGCGGTTAACACGCCGCCGCTTCCCGATGGCGGGGCCGATTTGAGTTTTGTGGAAGCCTGCACACGGGAAGTGGCCAAGCACACCAAGAAATACAAACTGCTTGTTGAGAAGTCGACGGTTCCCGTCCAAACCGGAGAACGAATCCAGAAAACCTTGGCCACGATGAATATTTCCCGGGATCTTCTCGAAGTGGCCTCGAATCCAGAATTTTTACGAGAAGGGTCGGCGATCGGCGATTTTTTAAAGCCCGATAGAATCGTGGTGGGTGTTCAATCTCCGCGAGCGGAAAAAAACCTGCGCGAACTTTATTCGAAAATTAAAGCGCCCATGGTTGTGACGGACATCAAAAGCGCCGAACTCATCAAGCATGCTTCCAATTCGTTTCTGGCCATGAAGATTTCTTACATCAATGCCATTGCCCAGCTCTGCGAAAAAGTGGGGGCGGATGTTGAACAGGTGGCGGAAGGGATGGGGTTGGACTCTCGCGTGGGAAGGGCGTTTCTAAAAGCGGGCATTGGTTACGGAGGGTCCTGTTTTCCCAAAGATGTTTCCGCGTTCATTAAGATCGCTGAAAAAAATGGGTACGATTTCGACATGCTCAAGGCGACGCAGCATGTGAATGACACGGTTCGATTGACCGTGGTCAAGAAAATGGAAGAGGCGTTGTGGACGCTGCGAGACAAGACCATCGGAGTGTGGGGGCTCGCTTTTAAACCGAACACGGATGATTTGAGGAACGCACCCGCGCTGGACATTCTTAAAGCGCTCGCGGCCGGTGGATCTAGCGTTCAAGCCTATGATCCGGTGGCCATGGAAAAAACCAAGGAAATTTTTCCTCATATCTCCTACGCCAAATCAGCGTTGGGAGCAGCGGAAAATGTCGACGGCCTTCTTATTTTGACGGAATGGGACCATTTCAAGAAGGTGGATTTGAAAAAACTGAAATCTGCCATGAAGGGGAAGGTCGTTGTGGACGGGCGGAATATGTTCCGGCCCGAGGTGATGGCCAAAGCCGGTTTCTCCTACTTTAGTGTGGGACGTCCCGAATTAAAAAGTTAAGCGTCGTCATTCCTTGTTATAACGAAGAGGGGAATGTTCCCCGCTATAAAACCGAAGTCTTTGATTTTTTTTCCGGATTCGATTTCTCAACTGAATTTATTTGCGTGGATGATGGTTCCCGCGATTCCACTTACCCTTCCCTGACCGCTCTCCAGCATCAAAACCCCTCGCTAGTTGTCATTCATCATCCGGACAATCAAGGTTTGGGAGCCGCGCTCCGCACGGGTTTTAACCGCGCGACGGGCGATGCTGTTCTCACTTTGGATGGAGATCTCACTTTTCATCCCCGTCAATTCCCTGCGCTCCTCAAAGCCTATGAAGAAGGCGCTGATTGTGTTTTGGGATCCCCTTTAAAAGGTCATTTAGAAAATGTTTCCTTGTTGCGCAGCGCGCTCAGTCATGCCGTAAATTTTATCTACGGAATTTTATTGGGAAGGCCCGTCACTTCAGCCAGTTCCATTTTTAGGTTGTACCGCGCCACCATCCTGAAAGCCCTTCCTCTCGAGAGCGTTTCCTTCGATATCAATGCCGAAATTCTTTTCCATTTCATCCAACGGGGAAAAGTGGTACGCGAGGTTCCAGCCACGTTAACCGTTCGAACCCAAGGCGTCTCCAAAATCAACTTCTCCCGGGAAATTTTCAATCACTTGAAGATGTTTGCGCGGATTATCGGTTGGCGGATGGTTCCGAAGGCTTTACAGCGTAAATCTTAATGAGTGGATCAAGCGGCACGACTATTCAGGTTCCCTCGCCTATCTGCTTGAATGGACTCCGGGGGAAGTGATGCCAGAAATTGCTTTTTGTTCATCATTGGTTTCTTCTCTGGTATCTGTTGGAGTTGGCGTTGGGGACCGGCTTGGATTTTGACAGCCTCTTTTCTACTTTGAATGATTTTCATTTTTAACCTCTTAAACCACTACGTTTCCTACCTTATATGGGACACCCAGGAGTCCGTTAGGTAACAGTGATGGGGTCACCCATTGGCCCCATTGGCTCGGAGCTAGCCAACAACTGGGGTATAATTTGTACTCCCCTTGGCCTTAGATTTTTCGACGATCATCGCGCCGCCCAGTTCTCCGGAGCACAAAATCTGTTAATATCCGGTTCCCTCGCAGTTCATTTCCCTCCACAAAAACCCTTCCAAGGAGCTTATTATGATTCTCACCTTAGAAAATATCGCAAACAGAATTGTATTCGTTCGCGGTCAGAAGGTTATGTTGGATGTGGATCTTGCAGGTCTCTACCAAGTCAAAACCAAGGAGCTGAATAAAGCAGTAAAGCGGAATAGAATCCGTTTTCCTGCGGATTTTACGTTTCAGCTTACTTTATCAGAGCTTAAAAGTTTGAGGTTCCAAATTGGAACCTCAAATGGGGGGCGCGGTGGAAGAAGGTATCGTCCCTTTGTCTTTACTGAACATGGGATTGCAATGTTATCTAGCGTGCTTAAAAGTGAACGAGCCGCCAAGGTCAATGTGGCTATTATGCGAGCTTTTATACAGCTCCGTGAGATGGCGGCTACGACTGAGGAGTTTGCACGAAAGCTGTATGCTCTAGAAGTCGGTCTCCAACGACACGATAGACGATTACGCAATCATGGACGAGAAATTCGCATAGTATTTCAAGTGATTCGTTCTATCATGACGCCTCGTCAAATTGGGTTTAAATCCTAATAGCAAAATTATCTTTAGTGAAGCATGTACCAATTACCAAAGAACGGGAGAAAGTGTCTGAAGTTGAACTGTCGACAATTTGTCGACAGTTATAAATGATTGCTCCCGATGGAAAGAAAAACGGTGTCAAATAACCTATGAAAATGTTTGAGGGGATTATCGGCTGGCGGTTGATTCCAAGGGTTTTACAGCGTAAATCTTAATCAGGGGCGAGGTTAGCGGGTAGAGTTCTTTCGCGGGAACAAATTCTTGGAGTAAAGTGGCTTTCTCGTCTAAATCTTTTAGGAAGATAATTAAGCGGGGGCTGTTTGTGGGTGTGATTCCTGCGCTTGACCAGACGATGTAATCAATTCCTGCTTTTTCCACAGCAACGATTCCGTTCTCCACATCCAGCCATTCCTTGGCTTTCTTGGACCAGTCTCCATGTCTTTTCATCGTGATCATTTCTGACGCCGTTCGATCGATCAGGAAAAGTTCATAACCGCCGCCCGGATGGGAATTAAACATTCTTTCATAATAGATGAAGCGAGGATGACCTTCAGCGCGTGTTTTTTCCAGGAGCCGTTCGACTTGAATTTTGTTCATTTGAAGGGGCGGCATGGTATGGGGTTGGTCCACGAGAATTTTCTTTCCTGAAGGAACATGGGTTTGAATCCATTCCATGGCTTGGATGCGCGTGTCCTTTTCGCACAGTAAAGCGTCGATTTTGGCGGCTTTGATTAATCCGGGAATACAGAGAAGAAATAAGAGGGCTAGTTTTTTTCGGTGGTTCATCTTGAACGGCTCGATTGCTAGCCACAAAGCACCCAAGGCCAATGCGCACCCAGGGAAAACTGAAAAAGCGTAATTCACCACTCCCGCCTGTCTGTTTTGTAATCCTAACAAGAGAGCTGCCCAAAGCAGCGGCGCGGCGAGAAATATTCCTTCTTTTCTTTTTTTCCAAAACAAATAGATAAAGGACAGAGCCAAAATAAAAGCTCCAACCAGCCCGGCGCCCGTGAACTCAGAGAAGTAGCTGAGAGATCCGATTCCCAATCGAACATTGTCGACCGCCAACCCGCCTTGCCCGTAAGAGCGCAAATCATTGAGGTCATTTAAAAAGGTGTGATGATCAATCCAGGAAAAAGGGGTTGTTAGCAGGAACGCGAGGGGAATCATCAGGAGGCCGATAAGAATTTCTTTCGAGAAGAATTTCTCTCCGGCGGGTTTCACGTTGGCTTGTCTCAATAAATGAGCCAGCGGTAAAAGGGGCGTTACAAGCGCTGCTGTGTACTGGGTTGAACATGCGAGCCCCAGTGAAAACCCGGCGCCCATGGCGTTTCGTAGGCCACCGTCTTTGTAATAAAAGATAGAGAACATCCACGCCCATGTTGAAAAGAAAAGCATCATCATGTCGGCTTTGGCTTGATGAGAATAGGCGACAAGAGGAGGGGAAACAGCGAAGAAAAGACAGGCGATAATGGCCGCTCCCTCTGAATTAAAAAGACGCCGGCCCGCCCGATAAAGCGGAATGAGGGCGAGCGCTCCCAGCGTCGCCGCCAAGCCTCGCGCAATGAGATAGAACGGGGTCACGTTCCAGATAAATAGATCCGAAAACTGCGACAGGGATTTTAAAAGACCAAAACCTGACCATAAGATAAAAAATCCGCCGTAAGCGCCGAATAGCGAATACATCCAAAGCGTTGGATACTTAAAGATGTGCGGGTTGAGATCTCCTGATCCAAAATAAACAGCCAAATTAATGTGATGGGGCTCATCCGCGTAAGCTTGGCCCGGAAGTCCAAACCCAATTCCGCTGAATCGGAGCGCAACTGCGAGAAGAAGCACGAAAGGGGCGATGAGTCGTTCCGGTTTGTTTTTCCAGGTTAACTTAATCATCCAAAGGGCGACGCGGATTCCGTCAAATAGATAATGAACTTTGGTTGATCCTTTGCGAGGGCGATATTCGATGGGAATGTAAGTTATTTTTTGTTCAGCGAAAAAAGAGAGAAGAGTCAGGGTTGTGGTAAACGAGAATCCTGAAGGGAATTGAGATTTTCTTTCCTGCCAAAAGGTTTTGCTGAAAACGCGAAATCCGGAATTTAAATCCACGATCCCTTCGCCCGTGAGAAGGCGCGCCAGTAAGTGCAGGAATTTTCGCGCGAAAGATTTGGGCAGTCTGGCGCCGGGGAGATTTACTTTCTTGCGCCATCCCACCACCATGCGGCCGGTTTCGTATTTTTCGAGGAGCAGAGGAAGCTCTTCGCAGGGATAAGTGGCATCGGCGTCTAAAATAACGATGGTGTCGTATTGGGCCACTTCGATGCCATCCGCCAAGGAACGGCCGTATCCTTTTTTATGATCGTGTCGAACGGTATGAACGGGAAGTTGGGTCAAAAGCTCGGACATTCCATCGGTGGAACCGTCATCCACCACGATAATTTCATGATGAATGGAGGATTTTTT
>CAZJOE010000166.1:0-5187 GCA_964547555.1 uncultured Elusimicrobia bacterium
ATTCCCGTCAAGGCGGCCGTCTCCGATTCTTCGGATTCTGAGGTCACAGAAACACGGAAAGGCCCATCTTGATCAAAAGCAATATGAATGTGAACGGGACCTTTTTCGGTTTTCAATTCGAAATAATCGGATGACACTCCCACTGACAAATCCCGCGCCTGTTTGACCTTTTTATCATTGGCGGCCAAGTTTAAAACCTGCTGTTGCTTGGATCCGTCCCGATAAACCGTGATTCCTTTACATCCGAGCATGTAGGCCGACATATAAGCATCCGCAACATCTTGCAGAGTGGCGTTGTGGGGCAAATTGATGGTTTTAGAAACGGCATTGTCGGTTCCGCTTTGGAAGGCGGCTTGCATCTTCACATGATTCTCAACCGAAATGTCATGGGCGGTTGGAAAGAGCGCTTGAATTTTGGCGGGAATTTCTGAAATGCCCCGAACTGACTTCTGATTAAGCTCAATCTTTTTCCAAAGGTCCTTCTCAGTTAAGCCGAAGAAGTTATTCTCTTCCGCGATCGTCTTAAATAATGGATTGATTTCGAAGTAGGTATCTTTTGCTTCCGGGTCCAATCCCGCTTTCATTTTTTGGATAGCATGAGCGTTGTACCGGGTGTAAGCGATTCCAAAGAAAGGCTCAATTCCGGCTCCTTGCAAACCGGCGGCAAGCCCGATGGTTCCGGTGGGGGCAATGGTTGTCCGGGCGGCATGTCTTGGGTGAATTTTCCGGCCAGAAAAATGGCGGCTTTCGTGGTCAAAAATGCTGTTCCGCCAGTTAGGGAAAACGCCTCTTTGTCTGGCTATTTCCTCGGATGCTTCAAGCGCTTTGGTATTAATGAACTCCATGGTTTTTTTGGCCAAATTTATAGCGTCATCTGAATCATAGGGAATCCCCAATTTAACCAACGTTTCAGCCCATCCCATGACACCCAGGCCGATTCGCCTATTTCCTTTGGCCATTACTTCCATTTCCGGAAGCGGGTAATTGTTCACATCGATGACGTTGTCCAAAAACCGGATGGCGGTATGAATGGTCTCTTCTAAGTTGGCCCAATCGAGTTCCACGCTTTGGTCGAATTGGGTCACAAATCCGGAAAGATTAATTGATCCTAGGTTACAGGGTTCGTTGGGGAGGAGTGGTTGTTCGCCGCAGGGATTGGTTGCGCAAATATCACCCAACTCCGGTGTTGGATTGGATGTTGATTCATTAATTCTATCCATGAAAACTATTCCGGGATCTCCTGATTTCCAGGCATTTTCAACAATTAAATTAAATATGTCTCGGGTGTTCATTTTTCCGACAGGTTCATGGGTTCGAGGATTGATTAAGCTGTACTCCAGATTGTTTTTTACACCTTCAATGAACTTGTCATCGACCGCTACCGAGAGGTTGAAATTCTCCATCACGCCCGGTCGCGATTTGAGGCGGCTGAAGTCTTTGATTTCGGGATGCCAGTAGGGAAGAATGGCCATGTTGGCCCCGCGCCGGTTTCCGCCTTGCTTCACCACTTCGGTCATTTTGTCGAAAACTTTCATGAATGAAATGACGCCGGAAGCCGCGCTCGCGGTGGACTTCACCGGGTCTCCGGCCGGTCTGATTTTTTCGAAGGAAAAGCCGGTTCCCCCTCCTGATTTGTGGATCAAAGCTTGGGCTTGCAGCGCATGGGTGATGCTCTCAACGGAGTCATGAATGGGGATCACATAGCAGGCTGAAAGTTGTTGTAAATCGTGGCCCGCGTTCATGAGGGTTGGCGAGTTGGGCAAAAATTTCCAAGTGGAAAGAAGGTCGTAAAATTTGACCGCCCAAGCGTCCACCAAGGCCCCCGCCGCTTCATTTTCTCCCGCTGCTTTTGTGCAGTTTCCGAGGAACCGGTGGAAATTTAAATCCCTTTCATCCGCCGAAAAAAGACCGGTATGAAAAAGCCAGGAACGGCTGACGGGAAGGCCTGATTCCGCAGGCGGAGCGGATTCTTTTTTGTGAATCCGGACCCCATTAAAAAGGTCCCAGTTGGTCGCTTCCGGATGATAAAGAACCTCCGCCAAGGCGATATTTTGGGCCACGCGCTGAAGCCAATTCTCGACGGAAATATCGTCTTTCAGGTACTTGTCGGCGATGACTTTTTTCTGGTTTTCGGTGAGGCGGACGGAGGGTGAGAGAGAAAATTGATAAGGATGGGGCGTTGTCTTTAAAAAGGTTTGAGACATTTATTTTTAGTTTTTTGAGTAATCAATGGACAATGAAGCATTCGAAATTTTGATGGTTTTGGACCGCTTTTTCCGAGACTTGGGTTCTATAAGCCCGTGAAGTTCATCGAGAAAAGAATCGATATCTGAAAATTGTTTATAGACGGAAACGAAACGGATGTAAGCGACTTTGTCGATCTCTTTAAGCTTGGTAAGGACGATTTCTCCTATGGCTTTGCTGGGAGCTTCGAGTACATATTGTTCTTGAATTTCAAGTTCCACTTCCGACACCAATTTCTCAATTTGTTCGGATGAAATTGCTCTTTTTTCAAACGCGCGGATAAAACCTTCTTTAAGTTTTTCCCTCGAGAAAGGTTCGCGGCGGTTGTCGGATTTGATCACGGTCATCGGCATGGCTTCGTAGCGTTCATAGGTGGTGAACCTTTTACCGCAGGAGAGACATTCGCGGCGGCGTCGAATGAGATTGGCCGACTCGACGGGCCTTGAATCAATAACGTGATCTTCCGGATGATTGCAGTGGGGACATTTCATGACAAGCCTTCAGCACAAGCTGTGGTACCAGGGGCCGATTGTAGTTACTACCGGTGGGTGTGTCAAGCGGGGCGGGTTCATCAGATCTACATAAAGATCTACATAATAAGGACATGTTGAATTTAGGGGCCCAAACAGCCTAAAAATGACGAAATAGCGCAATATAAGCCACTATGGGGCGCATTGTTTACAAGATTTTTACCCGATCTTAAGGAAATCTTAATGCGTTAAAAAGTACCCTTGATCACAATGAAATTGATTGAGGTAAAGGTGAATTGGACCAAGTCCCTGTCCGCTCTTTTAGCGGGCATTATTTTGAGTAACACCGCCTTGGCCTATACTCCCGAAACCAATATCTGGAAAGAAAGATCGGCTTCAGTACAAGCCGCAGCCGAAAGAGAAAAGCAAGAAAAATACGCGCAGCTCCCCGGCCAGCTAATAGATGCAAATCCCAACCAAATTTTAAAACGTCTTCCCCCCGTCGCTTCTTACTCAAACGCTTCAGCTCTGGTTTCTCAAATTTCCACAGGTCTTTCTTCTGCGCAAATCCAAACTTTAACTCCCCTTCTTCAATCACTTCCGGCGACCTATGGAACAGTTCGAAAGATTACATCGCTGCCATCTTCTTCTCGTACCGTTATTCACATTCAGGATGTCCACTTAAACACGGAAGCCCAAAACAACATTTCTCAAACTTTAAAAACACTGCTGGAAAATGGGTTGGTGGATTTGGTGGCGTTGGAAGGGGCCGAAGGCGCTCTCGACTTGGAACCCTTTCGCACTTATCCAAACCAGGGCGCGGTTCAAGATGTCGCCGGATATCTTCTTCGAGAGAATGAAATTTCTGGCCCGGTCTATGCCGCTCTTTTAAGCACTCGTAAGATTCCCCCCTTTGTTGGCGTCGATGATCAAACACATTACCAGGCCAATATTGACGCCTATCTCAAAACATCAACCACCGTAGAAAAAACAAAAAAAGAATTGGCCCAGCTTGAGCAGTCTTTAGCAGCCAATAAAACCAAAACATTTGGACCGCAGTTGATGGCCTTTAGCAAAGAGGTTGCGGCTTATCGTTCGGGTCAGATGCCGATGGGCGAGTACTTGCAGCTTTTATCGCGCCAGACGGATGACGCCAGTTTTAATACGCAGATTTTCTTAGAAGCTCTAAAGTTGGAGTCGTCCCTTAACTTCGGTCAGGTGGAAGCGGAACGGAGCCGGATGATTGCCGCCTTCATTCAGAAACTGGATAAAAAAAGCACCGACGAATTGCTAGCGATGAGCGTCGCTTATCGCACCGGGCGAATTCGTCACACCGATTTTTATAAATATTTACGAGCGCTGTGCGCCAAGACGGGTGTCAACCTGGCCAATTATCGGGCGATGGATTCTTACATCCAGTACGTGCTCATGGCCGACAGCATCAACGCCGAAAAACTTTTCGAAGAATCCCGCCACATGGAAGAAGCGGCCTTCGCCGTTTTAACCAGGACGCCGGAAGAAAAAGCGCTCATCGCCCAATCCCGAACTCTTCATTTGGCCGAACAATTGGTGGGCTTTGGTCTCACCAAAGAAGAATGGCATGAATACAAATTCTCAAACTCAGATCTCAGAACCCTGATCCCAGATCTAACGTCGTTCGAACAATTCTACGTCGAGGCCGAAATCCGCGACCGCGCGATGGCCAAGAACCTCACGAAAGCGATGGACCGGGTGAACGCGAAAGTGGCCGTGCTGGTCACCGGGGGATTCCACTCAAAAGGAATCGAGCAACTTTCCAAGGCTGCCGGACTCACCACCATTTCTTTCATTCCCAAAATCACCGCGGTAAAAGATGAAAACGGAACCGCTTACTTGGGCGTGTTTGCTCAAGAGAAAACGCCGCTCGATAAGCTCTTTGCCGGAGAAAAATTATTCTTGTCCATTCACCCCGCCAAAGGGTTGGAAGCTTCTGCACCAGCGGTTGTGGCGGAGGATATGCTTCTCCATCCAACGGCCAATGCCCAATCTCGTTTTTCTCATCTCGTCAAAAAAGTGGCGGCGCAAACAGTCCTCGCGATCAAATGGTCGGGTCGGACGGCCCTGGTTGTCTTGACCCAAGGAGCCTCTGTAATAAAACAGTCCATCGTTTTTAACAAAGAGAACAAGTTGGAGCGCATAGAAAACCCCACGCTTGATTTAGGCATTCGAACTTTATTGGGAAGAGTCCTTGGTTTTGTGCCTGCCATTGTGGTTTTAGGAATTTTGTCGTCGATTTATATCACTGGAGTTAATGCGGCGTCGGCGGCCAATGTAACCAAGGCTTCTTTCTCCTCCTTCACGGCTTCGGGCCTCGCTAATTTTGCCATTCCCTCTATTTCGATCGGAGGGTTTGCCTGGGCGATGAGATCTAGGATCACCGCTCTCGTAATGTCACCTATCCCCAATCCCTTCCAATCCCTGAAAAACATGGATA
>CAZJOE010000167.1:0-5169 GCA_964547555.1 uncultured Elusimicrobia bacterium
CGCAGGGGCCATTTTAGCGTGCCTTAAAGCAGCCGATGAATATCAAGAAAAACATCCGGACTGGGCCAAAGAATTAAGGGAAGACGCTCAGACAATGCGCGATGGCATCGAGGAACTTAAAGTTACGTTGCCCGACGGCTCTATCGCTTATAAATATTCCAATAAACGTTTCTATATCCCGTTCGGCTGGTGGGGCAATCCGATTCCGAGCCTGGCCTCCACGGTTTGGATCATGAGTTTTCTAGATGGCATCCCAGCGCAAAATATCACGACGGTTTATGATCCTTTTACCTTGGGCGGGAAAACCACCATTAAATCGCTCAAGCCTTCTTCCAATTACAAACCTCCGACAGCTGCGGCTGTCGCGCCTGACACTAAAAAAGCGGAAGCGGTGGACTCTGAGAAAGGTAACGCGCTCGCTGCAATCGATATCAACAATCCTGCTTCTCTTTCTTTATCGCTTAATCAGGAATACTCCGGGGCAAGTTGGTATGGAAATTGGGATTCCGTGTCCGATGAACAATCGCAAACAATTCTTTCTAGTAAATTTGCTCGAGTTGTGGTTTTGGCACAAGACATCAAGGCGCTAACAGGTTTTCATATTCAGATGGATTCTGATGAAGGTCGTTTTGGCCTTTATGTAATGAAGAAAGACGGCAAGTGGACTGCATTTGATGATAATCGGAAACCTGTTGACGTAAAATTTCAGGTTGATGAAGGCCAAGGAACGTTGTCGGCTATTTTTGCGGCTGCCGCCATCAACGCAAAAGGGATTAAGAAAATTCATGTACAAACAGGACAACAACAAAATCAGATTTCGCTAAATAAAGAAAATGTTCCCGCACGCTCCCGCTTCGAAGTTTTTTCTGAACAAAACGCCCCCAAAAAAGAAGGAGCACAATTACAAACTCCACCTGCTGTTCCCAACGCACCACTTCAAATAGAAGCACCTAAGCCTGTAGTCCAACCCGTGGCTGCAGCGCCTCAAAAAATACCCAGTGCTGGTGATGGATTGGAACTATTGGCCGGCTTTTCATTGGAACGAGACTATTCCAACGATTGGTGGGAACAATATTTACTCGACTCTTACACGGAAGATTTTCAAAAGAGTGATGAGGTTCTCCTGACCGTCAAAGGTTACAACCCTGATTCCCCTTTAACGATTAACTTCACGGTTCGCAGGCCGGGCGGGGAAGACGATAGTGATCAGAAATTAATCGTGAAAAAGACCCTAGAGGGCGGAGTCGCCAAATGGACGATTACTGTGGCCGGACAAACAAAACCTCTCACAACCCGCTTTATTAGCTTTAACAATGGAATTTTAATGATCTCTTTGCCCACCAATGAATTGAAGGAGTTTTTAAATCGGAAGAAGGGAAGCAAGATACTTCTCATTCGATTTTTGGGACTAGATATAAAGGCGGCGAATGATGTTCGTTTTGAAATTCCGGAACCAACAAAAAAGAAGGCAGAGGCAACTACACCTCAACGGATGGCACGAGTGATAGGGAAAATGGCTTCGAGTCTGGTTATATCTGCTTTGCTAGGGCTTGCCACTCTTAAAGGTATCGGCGCAGAACCGCAAGGTGCGAATCCTCCGGCTGTTAACCTGGAACAACCAAATGTTGGTGGGAAAGCGGTCGTAATGATGGTTCAGGCAGGCAACGTCACTCAAACGCAAGTTATTCCCGCTGAGAAAGCATCTCTTCCAAGAGATTGCCAGAACCTTGAAATTAATATTTCTCCGGAAGGAATTGGTTTTTATTCTTTCACAAACTTTGCGATTACTCTGACGGGAGATAAGGGATCAAAGTCTTACTCCCTCAAAGAGGCGGACGGCCAATGGACAGCCGTTGATGAAAAAGGGGTTGCCATCGAAGTTCCTCCCCAACTTCCTGGTCGAGGCTCTCCTTATAATACGACGCTTGTCGGCTATACGAACAAAATCGGAGTTATTTTTGCCTCCATGCCAGGATTGGTTACGGTGATCATCCCATCTCCGTCGAGTATCGGAAATCTAAAAAGTTACTCCGTTTCCTCGGCAAATCCTTCCCACAAATTTTCAATGAATATTTCTGGAATGAATCCAAAGCCTCAAGTCCAGGCTGGGAACTCGCAAGTTAACGTCATCTCCGGCCAGAGCGAACCGGCAATATCAGTTTCCTTAAATGACGAATACAGCGGTGATAGCTGGTACGGAAGGTGGACGAAAATTTCGAGCGGAGATTCCAGCAAAATATTGGGTCAGAAATATTTGAGAGCTGTTGTGAAACCATCGCGTTTTGACGATCTCACCGGGTTCCATGTCGACATAAAAAGCAATGACGGCCAAATTGGACACCAAGTGTATAGCCTCTTTGTTCAGAAAATTGATGGACAATGGAAAACAACTAACATTGCACACGTCGTTGTTGAAGATAAGAATGCGGGTTTAATCTCGGTCACTATCCCGGTCGATGAAATAAAGGTGGGATTATCATCTCAGGGGGGAAGGTTAGGTTATCTGCATATCCAAACCGGCGAACAACAAGCGGGCGTGCACATTAATTCAAAAAATGTGCCTTCCGATGCGGGTTATCAGGCTTTTAGTACTGAACCATCCTCTGTTAAAATTTCCATGCAAGACAGCAATCGCTCAACATCAAAATTATGGATTGGCTTACTCGCTGCTGCCGGTGTTGTTACCGGATTCTGGGTCTTCATAAAGAAACGTTCTCAAACATTATTGGTGGCAGGGCTCCTTGGTTTATCAACACTTTCTGGAATTTCTCAAAACGCTCCGCCCTCTAAAGCAGAAGAAACCGAACCAGAGAAAGGGAGCCCTCTTTGGACTTTAAGTCGGGCTGGAGCGACCGGCCGAGGTGCATGGGGAGCCCTTGAAGATGGGATTTTGAACAAAGATCGGCAAGGCTCTTATGCGGAGGCCGTTCAATTGGCCGATCAAATTCTCACCAACAAAACTTGGGTGGATGTTGCCGAAATCGTCAATCGAGGCAAGCAAAAACAGGTGGGGGGACTTGTTTCCAATCGTTATCACGCTACGCAGAACGCCGCTGGAACTCTTATCGCCACCACTATTCTTAGCTATGACATGGTGAATCAAGTGGGCGCGGCAGCTTGGATTTCCGCCTATGCTCACATGGAGCTGGGGTTAGAAGACGAAGCCGCGGCAGACCTGAAAATCATCGCGGAAAAAGTTCCGCTCGCACAGATTCCCCGTGTCGTTAATGGAGATTTTGTGCTGTTCTGGAGCCCCATGTGGGTCCTGCTCCACCCCAATTTTCCAGCCGAAATGCGTCTGGCTAAAATTTATAACGAAAAGGTCCTTCCACAATTGGGCGACAAGGCTCCTAATCCGAAGATGATCAAGCTTGAGTCTTTGCAACCCGCTCAACCAGCCAAACCGCAGGCCAATCTTCAGTCAAGTCAACCATCGCTTCGCTTCCAATCGCCTTGGTTTGTGGGTGGGGCTGTCTTATTGCCCATTTTGGGTGCAGATCAACTTTTGATTGGGGGGCTTGGAATCTTGGGATTGGGCGTCTTACTCTGGTCATTCCGCCGATCTATTGTAAAAACCATTTCATGGCCCTCTCGATTTTTAATCCTTGTAGGGCTGATTGGCTTGTCATCTCTTATCGCCGCGCAAGCGCAGGTGCCCACCACGGCCCCTAGAAAAGTTTCAATTGAAAAGATCGGAGGACGCCACTTCTTTAAAGTGGAAGAACAGGGTCAAACCGCGCGCTATTTGACGGGGATTCCTGCCATTGCCTACCAAGTGACGGAGGGAAACCAACACATCAGCACCTATGAGGGTGGTAAATTGAAGGAAATTTATTTCCCGCTTGTGACGAAGGGCGGAAGGGGGGTTGACTCTAGGAAATATCCCCGGCTTTTTGCCTATGGTCAAAGTCGGAATTGGCAGGGAGCCAATGACGATGCTGTCCGATTGCAAAACATTGGGGTCAAACTGATTAGAACCTACAATTTGGCTGCGACGACGGAGGACGATCTTGCTGTGGTGGGCGAGCTGTTTGAATGGCTGAATGAATTTACCGATAAAAAAGATGGGAAAGGCGGGATCCAATTCATTGCGGGGATGTACAACCCGAAGGATGACCAAGTCAGAAGAATGGCGCGCGCGCTGAAAAATAATCGTGCGCTCATGGCGGTGGATGGTTTTAATGAAATCGATCTGCGAGCGGGATTCAATGCCAATTATCCAGAAATGGACCGTTTGTTCGGAATCTATCGACAAGAAGATCCCAATCATCCGGTCGGCATCGTTCTCACACGAAATTTTTCAGGTGGCGCCCTTCCTAAAACACAGGCGATGACCAATCCTCATTTTGTTTCTTTGACTATATATGACGCTTCGGGACCTCAGGCCCAAACTCTTTACACGCGTTACCAGAGTTTATTGTCCCCGAAAGCCGTTGGTGTTGGGGAAACGGGAGTGAAGGTGACGGAGGGAGCTCGTGATTCAAAACTGGAGTCGTTGGCGGGCGCCTTCGTTTTGACAAATGTGACTCAGTGGGTTCCCAATCTCTTCAACGTTATTTTTCACGCAAGACCAGAGGGTTGGAAAGCAGCCGAAGGGGATAATGCCTGGTGGGTTTTGGATACCTCCGCCACCAATGCCTTGGCCAGTGTGTTCACCAACTGGGTTGGTCCTCTTACGTTGGGACAGATTCCTCTTGTTCAATCTCCACTTCAGTTGGAAAGACCCGCCACAGACGCTCCTCAAGCTCCTCCCGGAGAGGATGTTTCCTTCCAACTCAACGAGGAATATTCAGGCGCAAGTTGGTTGGGAAATTATCACCTTGTTTCTCCGCAGGCATCGAAAAATGCTCTTGCTCACCGCACAATGACGGTGACGGTCGTGGGATCTCCTAATTTTGCTAACTACACCGGGATTAATATCGATTTAAAAGATGAAACCAAAGTTCAATTTTTCGGTCTTTTCATTCGAAAAGTAGATGCTAGTGGCAACCTTTCACAAAATGGCACTTGGAGCGTTTCTCCGAATCCAAAGAACAGCAAAGCCGTTGTTAAAGCAGACGTAGCAAACCGCTCACTTACCGTTTATATCAATGTGACCGACGAAGTTTTGCCGGCCATGAAGGCAATGGGCGCTGCTCAACTTGGTGAAATTAATGTGCATTCCGGACA
>CAZJOE010000168.1:0-5146 GCA_964547555.1 uncultured Elusimicrobia bacterium
AGATTCTTTCAATATTTATATTCAGGACACAGGCATCGGCATTAAAGAAGAAGACCTTCCCCTTCTCTTTCAAGACTTTAAACAATTGGACGCCTCTCCCACACGGCAATACGGGGGGACCGGCCTCGGGCTTAGTATCTGCAAAAAAATCGTCACCCTTCATGGAGGCGACATCCAAGTTAAAAGCACGTTGGGAGTCGGGTCCACATTTATTATTACGCTTCCTTTGGAAGCCCAAACCCCGGAAGAAAAAAACCCCCCGCCCAAAATTCTTCCCACAAATACTGAGGACGGAAAAATAATTCTTGGAATTGATGACGATTTGGAAGTGCTCAACCTTCTAACAGATAGTCTTCAAGGGTCCGGCTATACCTTTGTGGGAGTTCAAAGTGGAGAGGAAGGATTGGCGCTGGCTCGGCAAATTCACCCTCATGCGATCACCCTGGACATTATGATGCCGCACATGGATGGATGGTCCGTTCTTCAAACTTTGAAAAGCGACCCCTTGCTTCGTTCCATCCCAGTTTTTATTATTTCAATTGTGGAAAACAAGGCCCTCGGTTTTTCTCTCGGGGCTACCGATTACATCGTTAAACCATTTGAACGGCAAACCTTATTGGACAAACTCAAAGTGTGTGATAAAAAGGAATTGCTCGACCTTCTTAAGGAAAAATTAATCACGATGAAAGAAGGAGCCGCTTTATGACCCATAAAATACTAATCGCAGACGACGAGGCGGACAATCGAATAATCGCCCGGGCCATCCTGGAAGCCTCGGGTTACCATGTTGTGGAAGCCAAGGATGGGTTAGAAACCCTGGAAATGATTTCAACCGAAAAGCCCGATGCACTCCTCCTGGACCTTTCCATGCCGAAATTAAACGGTTGGGACGTGGCGAAACAAATCCGAGAAAAAGAAGGCTCCTCCCATTTACCTATTATTGCTTTCACCGCCCATGCCATCGTCGGGGATGAATTAAAAGCCAAAGCAGCCGGTTGTGACGATTACATATCCAAACCTTGCGCGCCCGTCGAAGTGCTTAAAAAAATTCAAAAATGGTTGCCGGTCAAACCGGAATAAAGTGACGCTTTTATGAAAGCAACCCTGGAACCCACCAAAGCTCCCCTCAAAAAAGCCACCATCCTTGTCATTGACGATGAGGAAGGTTTACGCACGTTGCTTTTCAGTGAACTCAAAAACGCCGGCTTTTCCGTTGAAACCGCTTGTGACGGGTTGGACGCCCTCCAAAAAATAAAACCGGGAAAGTTTCAATTGGTCATCACGGATATGAACATGCCCCATCTCAACGGTTTAGAAGCCATTCGGAAAATTAGAGAGATCGACCCGGATGTTGAAATCATTATGATGACAGGCTACGCCACAGTTGAAACGGCCGTAACAGCCATGAAAGAAGGGGCCTACGATTTCATTCAGAAACCATTTAATTTGGATGAGATTTTATTGTTGGTTCATCGGTCCTTGGAAAAAAATGAGCTTAAGACGATGATGGCCGTTTATAAAGCCAGCCGAAGTATTTTTGAATCGGTCCAACTGGATTCCTTGCTATCGCTGGTGGCCAATCTATCGTTGGATGTTTTAAAAGCCGATGACGTCTCGATTATGACCTGGGACAAGGACAACAAGCTGGGGGTCGCTGCTTCTTCCGGATCCGGACTCGATAACCAGCAGGAAGAAAATTTAACCATGGCGATCGGCGAAAATATCTTAAAAAAAACCGGTCCATGGAAAGAACCTTTGCTCCTCAATCAAGATAAGCAATCCACCATTATCCATCCGCTCCAGGTGGGCAATGAACTTTTGGGCATTATCGCTATCAGTCGAATCAAAAACCAGACCCCTTTTAACCAAGTGGACCTGCGCTGCGCGACAGTTTTCAGTTCTCAAATTTCTCAAGCCATTTACAATGCCAAAATTTTTGGCCGCCTAGAGGCGACCATTAAAGAATTGAAAGAAACCCAGCAGCAGTTGGTTCAATCTGAAAAATTGGCCGCTATGGGGCAATTGGCCGCCGGAGTGGCCCATGAACTTAACAATCCCTTGACCGGAATTAATGGCTTTGCAGAACTTCTTTTGGACGATCCGAATCTCAGTCAACAGCAAAAAAAAGATTTGGAAACCATCCACGAGCAAAGCTGGAGATGCCGAACCATCATTCAAAACCTTTTAAAGTTCAGCCGCCGAAAAGAATTTAAAAAAGAAAAGCTGGATCCGATTTTACTCCTGAAATCCACGCTGGAGTTGATCCAATACGAATTCACCACGTCGGGAATAAAAATTTCAGAAAATATTCCCTCTGTTCTTCCCGCCATCTATGGAGACGTTGGCCAACTGCAACAAGTCTTCATTAATTTAATAACCAACGCTCGGCAAGCGATTGAAAACACCCGCTCGCCCCAATTGACGATTGAAGCGGGCCTGCGGAATGATTCCATCTACGTTCAGTTTAAAGATAACGGACCGGGAATATCAAAGGAAATCCTGGGGAAAGTTTTCGACCCCTTTTTCACCACCAAACCTGTGGGGAAAGGAACCGGTCTTGGACTTTCGATCTGTTATGGGATTATTCAAGAACACCAAGGCAGCCTTACCGTCGAAAGTGAAGTAGGCAAGGGGACGATTTTTACGGTGGAAATTCCAATTTATGTCTGAAGCAGAGGTCTTACTCAAACGAATCCTCATCGTCGATGATGAAGCCGTTATTCTCCGGCTTCTCAAGCGGCTATTTAAAACACTTCCTTATGAACTTGTGGTGGTTGATTCGGTGGCCAAAGGACTCGAGATGGTGGCCCAACAGAATTTCCATCTTCTTCTTACGGATTTAAGATTGCCGGACGGCAATGGGGTGGACGTTGCGAAAAAGTATATAGAAAAGTGTCCCAGTGGAAAAATCATTATTATGACGGGTTCTTTGACCCAGGAAAATCATATAACCCAATCTGAAAATATTTCAATTCATGGCTTTTTGGGCAAACCCTTTGAACTGGACCATTTGAAAACGGTTGTTATGAAAGCCCTGGAAGACGTTGTTTGAGCGAAGCGAAAGCTTTCGTATACCACGCTTTATTTTTCCAGTCCTTCTGAATTCCTTCGGAAAAGACCCAGCGATCAAAGTGAATGTCCGGAAACTGATCGCCCTCCAAATCATCTAGACCAAAATTGGCATACCCCGTGTCTGTTTCGTGAACGATCACATGGTCCACCGCCACGTCTTCTTCTCCCAATGATAATTGGGATGAATCCAAAATCGCCTGGCACACCGTAAAGAATGATTTGGCCATCATTTCCGCCGTGGGAACAAAAGGAACAATCACGTGTCGTTCGGGATTAATTTTCCCTGCTACCGAAGCCAAAGGGTCCGCTTCTCCAAGCATAACCGCGTGATCGAACGAATCGAAAAAGTCATTGATACCGATGTCTTTGATTTCTTTGAAGTCGGCAACCATGTGGACTGAATTGGATTTGGATGACCTTAGGAAAAGTTCGAATTTGTAACTGTGCCCGTGGAGATGATGGCAGCGTGTGGTATAAGCCCCCGGCACCACATGGGCCATTTCAGCTTTAAACAGTTTTCGAATTAACATGATCTCCTCTTTTTAAAAATAATATTCATCACCCACAGTAAACGCATCCGGATAGTGGCGGACTCCGAAAGCACCCAAACTGACCACATCGAAGCGGATGGGCGTATCTTCCCCGCTGGAACGTTGTAAATAATGGAGCGCTGATTTCACCATGTGCTTCCGTTTTGTTTTGGTGACGGCTTCTTCCGGTTCACCAAATACAGAATCCCGGCGGCGTTTCACTTCGACGAAGACCAACACAGGCCCCTCTTTCATCACCAAATCTATTTCTCCCCATCGGGTCCGGAAATTAGACGTGATCCACTTAAACCCTTTTGATTTTAAGAAAGAACAGGCGATGTCTTCGCCTTGTTGTCCAAACTCTCTTGAGTCGTGGTGAGACATAACCCCTCCTGCCGCATGCTTTTGAGGGGTTCAAAACTAAGCCTGTGAATCGGCGAGGGACCGTGTTTCCGAATGGCTTCGATATGGGTGGCGGCGCCATATCCTTTGTGCGCGTCAAATCCGTATTGAGGGTATTTTTCGTGATGCTCGACCATGATGCGGTCTCTCGTCACCTTGGCCAAAATACTCGCCGCCATAATGGCCGCGCTTTGACCGTCGCCCTTTACAATTGTTAATTCGGGAATTCCACTTTTTGGTTTTTGATTCCCGTCGACAATAACGAGTTGAGGACGAACTTTTAAATTGTTTACCGCTTCTCGCATTCCCCGCAGCGTGGCCGCCAAAATATTAATGCTGTCAATCACGTCATGAGGAATAATAGAAATTGAGAAACACACAGCGGTTTCTGTAATTTCTTGAAAAAGGGATTCTCTTCTTTTTGGAGGGATCTTTTTACTGTCATTAAGGCCCAAGATTTGAGGGTTCTCAGGAAGGATAACGGCGGCGACGACCACGGGCCCAGCCAAGGGGCCTCGTCCTGCTTCATCTACACCAGCCAATATTTGTGTGACGGAAAACTTGCGATCGAATTCGTAGGGCCCCATGTTGGGCCCGATTGTATTACTTCTCTTTAACGACGGCCAATTCAGCCGGCTTCTGTCCAAGAGGGGCGGCGCTTAAAACCGATCCGCTAGCGGGCTTCGGTGATTCGTTGTCATTCTCTTTCTCTGTTAAGCGAGCGGCTTTACCGGCGCGCGATCTCAAGTAATACAACTTGGCGCGGCGGACATGGCCCGAGCGGACCACGGCGATTTTTTCAATGGAAGGGGAGTTTAAAGGGAAGGCCCTTTCGACACCAACGCCGAAAGAAATTTTTCTAACGGTGAAATTCCGTCCGCCGCCTTCACCGGAGAAGGAGATGACGAGACCTTCGTATACCTGAACGCGAGCCGAGGTTCCTTCGACGATTTTAACGTGGACGCGGATGGTATCGCCGACGTTAAACGCGGTGTGCTCTTTCTTTTCAAATTTTTTGTCGATGTACTGAAGAATGCCTTGCTTGTTCATGTTATTCACCTTTGTTGTCATCCCCGCGCAGGCGGGGATCCAGTTTTCAAATTTCTTTTAAAGACGGCTTACGGCCTAGATTCCCGCCTTCG
>CAZJOE010000169.1:0-5133 GCA_964547555.1 uncultured Elusimicrobia bacterium
ATTTCTTCGAATAATCAGTGCGTCAAAAACCAAATGAATTCCAAAGGCGTACCAATTTGAATAACCGAAAGAAGGAAGGAGAGCATACAGCGAGAAAACTCCGAGCAGAGAAAGAAAGGAAATCATGCTCCACTTTGGCGACCCGCGAACCTTATTTGGAAAAAATGACATCCACGCAAGCGTGACATGAAAGGCCGCAAGAATCGCAAGTCCACCCCAAAACCAAATAGGATTCCAATTCTGTAACGCGTAAAGAATTGCAATCCGTTCGGCATAAACCCAACCCAATCCTAAAATCGCAACTACCTTATCAACATTCCTTCCAAACAGTTTCGTCATCCATGGATAAACCAACTTAGATGTGAGGATCAGATAAAGAAGGGAGTTTGGAGATGGTTCTAGAGGGATATTGAAAATAATTGTGGTCTTAACTTCACCCTGTGACACTGGCTTAAAGCTAACCGCTTTTATTCGATGATTCCTTTCAATATCCAGAATAACTGCTTCCCCGAGGTAAACACCTATCGCGACCTCTACCTTTTTAAACCTGTCACCGGTTGGATCAATAAAGGGATAAAAAATTGCTTTTTTAATGACTGGTTTTTCATTTACGACAGGCTCCATTCCTTGTGGTTTCAAATTTTTCGCCATACGATCAAAAGCAAGCTGTTGATTGAGATCCCGATTCTCTTCAAATATGTGAACGATCATGATGATCTTTTCTTTATCTAAAACCACTGCATAAATATCATCGTGTCGATCTGAGCCGCCAAGGGCACCGGCTAACAATTTCCGTTGGTCATCAGACAAATTTTGAAATGGCGCAACCAAAAATGAATGTCCTGATACATCGACAACTGTGTTTTTCCCAGTATTCATGGTCGTATCAAAAGAAAGTTCTAAGCGATCACCTTTTTGCTCGTCTTGAGTTTCAGGAGTATTGGACGCGGCTTCTGAAGTTGGTTTCTCACTTCCGATAAAAGCGGGATCGGCTGGATTTTTTAAGACTTGGGAACTAGCCGGATGCTCAGTGACTTTCTCTTGAGGAACATCGTTGGTTTTTTTATCTCGATTATTCTGACGTCTTTTATCAAGAATAATTTTCAGAGCAGTCGCGCTAAAAACCAAAAAGATCGCAAGCCCTACCACTACTCCTGCAAATATCAGAGTCCACTTCATCATTTTCTCGTAGGTCGGTAACTTGGAAATAAATTCTTTGGATAGTGGAACAGATTTGTCTATGGCATACTTTTTAAATTCCGGGGCTTCAGAGAGTGTTACTCTCGCTTCCTGAATGGTTTTCCCTTTCGAAACGAGTTCGGCAATTGATTTGAGGTAAACCCAGGCTATTTTTGAATCTCCCGATTCATCTGTCATCCGATGGGCTTCCTTAGCAAGAAGCAGATAATTCGGTTTGTACTGCCTTTCTAATACAGTTTTTCTTCCCAACTCCACCATTCGTAGTTGCCCCATGGCATAGATAACATCTGTTTCATTAATTCCGGTATGATGAATTTCTGGGAAGAGGCTATGTCCCGCTTCGTGAACAACAAGCTCAACAAAATTCTCATTTTGAACGTTGATAAAGATATTTTTACTAATGGAATCATATGATCCCAAAGTCATGAACACCATTGAAAATTGGAGCACCCCATACAGCAAATGCACTGACAGAATTGTATACGCCAGCCATTTGGACATTCTCTTCGAGAAAAAAAACTTCCCTGTTTTCTGGTATCTCTTCAAGAGCCAATAAAAAAACCAAACATATAAGATGCTGGTGAGCAATATCAAAGAAAAAGCAGGCGAGTGAAGGAACCGATTTTTAATTGAATTGGGATAAACCTTTGTGTGCCGTTCTTGAATCTGATCTTGTGCAAGGTTAGGCCTTACCCGCGAAGCTAAAAGGTTTTGCTCACTAATAATTTCTCGGATTTCAGTTCTATTAAAATTTCGATTGAAAAGAATATTTTCAATTCTTTCCAGATTCTTATTTGTTTGGACAAATCCATTCGTGGGCCCCGCACCGGGCACGAAGGGTTGCGCTTTGGCCTCATAACCATGTGTGGAAAAAAATAAGCACAACCAGATAATTGTAATGCCTGCAAAATTCGTAAAAGGAGGCTTTCCGAACCGCCACTTCCCGATAATATTTTTTGAGAGTCCGACAAGAACAAGAATTCCTAAATAACTAGCCGCAAACCAGTTACCACTTAAACAGATATCAGATGCCCTGAGAATTTCGCGTAAAAGGAAAGTTGAAACAGCAGACATTAGAATTGTCTTTGGTGAAATAGTAATGACCCAAGGAGAGTCGGGCGATGAATTCAATTTGATATTGAGATCAACCTTGGATGAGTTTAATTGCATGAGACTATTATTTATTCTTTTGAGCTTAACTTGCCCCCAACCTGTAACTTTCTGCACCCATGATTGAAGTGAGTTTACCGGTTCCCGCCCTATTCCTGTTTCTTCAGCAGCAATATCAACAGCCGCAAGACGTCTCACGCCAGGCGACAGCGGATATTGAGCTAAAAACAGTTTCTCCCCCTCAAACAACTTTTGAAGTGGCGTTTTTTCTTGGGCGAAGACGCTTAAATAAGCCGAACCGTTCTCTGATTCAACTTTTGTGATTTTGGGAACAAAAGTAATTGTTGTGAACCCACCTTCGCCAAGGCTTCGGTGGGCAAGCCCTGCATCGATTCCTGAAGAGTGGAAACCGCCTGTGACGAGAACCGCGACTTTGGCATGGTGTTCATCCATGGCCTTGAGAAGGTTTTGAGTCATGGCCTGGTCACGGGCTTCAGCTTCTTCGTAAAATTTCTCAAACGACTGGATTCCGGCTAACAACATGCCGGAATGACGGATCACCTTATACTCAGCCCATTCATCTTTAGTTAGACCAAAATCCAGAAGCTTGCCAACAAAGTGAAGGTATTTTGATTCAACGATGAGTTGTTTCTCGCGGTTAGTTTTGGTTAAGGAGAGGTAACAGTTCTCTTCAATTCTGTTAATTTCTTTAAAAACTGCCTCGGTGTTGATATTTTCTGAAAGGAGAACGTACTGGAGATATGAGTTCATTGCAGGATATTGAGATAGGTTCACCCCGTTTTTTTCACAAAGGGACTTTAAATATTCGTAAAAATCCGTATGCGGAATGTTTCCAAGTCGGTAGGCGACGCTATAGCTCATCAAGTCCGATGTCTGGGCCTTGCTTAGCTTTCTCAGAAGAGTTGAGAGGAGGATGGATCTTTCTGCTTCCACCTGACTAAAGTTGAGCGCTGACTCCAATTTTAAGGCTTCAAGAAATGTTTCTAGTTCCGGTGAAACATCCAGATTGTTTTTGGCAAGAAACTGGGAATATTCCCCCAATTGAATTTTCCTTCTCGGTAAGCCTGAACCTGAGAATCTAAAGTCTTGAGAGAAGCGTTGAAGGAAATATTTTTTTCTTGGATCAAATCATTTTCCCTCTCCAATAATTTCTTCTTTAATCCTTTCACCAAAACCGATGAGCGGCGGTAGGCATCGACATTGGCATGATAATGCTCGGAGTCGTCGATTCCGATAAAAGGCGGGATTTCCGGGCCGCTGGTAAAAGCCGTGTACACGGGCCCTGAGATTTTGTTTTCCTTTAAGAGATAATCGGCCACCTTGTGAACGGTGTCTTGATGGGGGAATTGTCGGAATGGGGCAAGATCAAGCGGAGAAAAAGCGCCTTCAAGAGCTATTAAGTCTGCTTGCTTGCTTAAAATCAGGGCCTGGATTGTCTTGCCAATGTTTTCTTGTGCTTCTGTATTCAAATGAACATCTTGAATATGAATGATGGTTCTCTGATTTTTTGCCCCTTTGGGAATCGATATTTTTCGGATGGTCCCGTAGTTGGAGGGGATGGACTGAAGAAGAGAAGAAAACTTTGATTGGTAATTTCCAGGAATATTTTTTAATTCTTTGAATAATTCTTGGCTCAAAACATTTGGAATGACTTTGGGGAGTTGATTACCCCCCTTCGCTAAAGCTACGGGGGGCAGGCCCACCAACTGTAAACCAGAAGCAAAGGAGGACTTGTCTCCCGCAGTCTTGGCGAAGGAGGACTTGTCCCCCGTAGCTTTAGCGAAGGGGGATCTTTCCGCCCAAAAATTGGTTTCGGCCGCATGCGCCAAAACGCAATTGTGGCAAAATAAAAGAATTGATAAGAAGCCTGAGATAACTCTGAGGCAGGACCTTTTTCGCAATTTCTAACCTCGCAAAACCTTCACACTTTTCTGCGAGATTATTCAATCAAATCAACATTAAATCTGGCTTAAACCAGGTAAATTATTTGTAACAAATGAGCAAAAAACAGCTCTATTTTTCTCATTTTATTGAAAATGGGTATAATCCAAAACCTCAATGGGTCAATTGGGTTGCCATTCTATCGGCCATTTTGACAACCTGGAACCGGCCTCGACATTCCCCCTCACCCAAAGAACCCCTCTTCCATCGATCAACAACAAAAAATACTCTTAAAATATTTAGACAAAATTTTCGAAAAGAATTAATGCCCCGTCTTTAAACTCGAAATCTCGGGTATCAAGCTAGAACTTCAAGGAGAGCTATCCGTACTAATTACATGGAAAAAAATCCTGTCACCGAAATGCTCAACGAAGGAGGCCCCGCCACTCCCCCCGCCCCCAAAGACAAAGAACAAACCGTCATTGTTACAGGAAGTAGCGGACTCATCGGTTACCAATTGTGCAAAACGCTGGCGGCGACCTACAATGTGATTGGGTTTGACCGCCCCGGAGCGCCCCACCCCCCCGAAGATGCGGACCGCATGGATGTGGATGTCACTTCGGATGTCGACCTCAAGCAGGCTTTTGAAAATGTGCGCCGGGATTATGGCGACACCATCGCCAGCGTTATTCACTTGGCTGCTTATTATGATTTTTCGGGAAAGCCCAGCACCAAATATGACGAAATTACGGTCCGGGGAACGGAACGCCTTCTTCGCGCCTTGCGCGGGTTTCAGGTGGAACAATTTATTTTTTCTAGCACCATGCTGGTCCATGCCCCAACCCAGCCTGGTCATCCCATTACGGAAGACAGCCCCCTCCATCCGAAATGGGATTACCCTTTGTCAAAAGTAAAAACTGA
>CAZJOE010000170.1:0-5112 GCA_964547555.1 uncultured Elusimicrobia bacterium
GATTCTAGAACATTCAAGGTATAATCCCCACCATGTCGGTCATGAACATTCCTTCAATTTTGCGGCTACACCCCGATAATTTCACCCACAACGTGTGGGGCGGAAAGTGGCTTCCCGCGCTTAAAAAACTAGCCCAAGAAAAATTACCGGTGGGAGAATCTTGGGAATTTTCAGGGCATCCTCACCGCTTAAGTCGCGTCAAGCTTTCCACCGGAGAAGAGGTTGATTTGCGCGCTTTGATTCTCTCTCATCCGAAGGAAATCCTGGGCCCCAAAGTTTTTAAAAAAACCGGAAAGAGAGCGCCTTTTTTGGTGAAGTTGATCGACGCGCAAAAAGATTTGTCCCTGCAAGTTCATCCTTCCGATCTTTACGCCAAAAAATATGAAAAAGGATCGGGAAAGGCGGAGAGTTGGATTATTCTCGGCACCGGTCAGAAGAAGGGGGACGGTGTTATTTATATTGGGTTTAATCCCCGCTTGGCTCGCCGGTACAAGTCGCCGGAAAAATTGAAAGAGGCGTTTGGCCGCGCTCTTAAACAAGAAAAAGCCGCGGCCATTCTTCCGTTCCTTAACAAGATCCGCGTGCGGGCCGGGGAAGCGTACGATTTAAAACCAGGAACGATTCATGCCATCGGACGCGGCATTCGTCTTTTTGAAATTCAACAGACCAGTGATCTCACGTATCGATTGTGGGATTGGAATCGCAAACCGAAGCGGCCCCTCCATGCGGGGAAAGCCTCGGCCGTTATTGAATTCGTGCCCAAGAGTCCGAAAGCGTTCCGGTTCCCATCGCAGAGAAGAGTCTTGCTGCAGAACAAATCCGCCGGATTTGCCGTGGATAAGATTCGCCTGAAAAAAAATGAAGGTTTCATTTCTCACTCCAATTCAAATCGGTTTTCCGTTTTGACGGTAATTGAAGGGGAAATTATGGTTCGGGCGGGAGAGTGGCGGCGTGTGGCGGCGGGATATTCCGTTTTAATTCCCGCCTTTGTGAAACGGTACGAACTAAAAAGCGAAACGGGAAAAGCAGTTGTTTTAAAAAGTTACGTCCCGGTTTGATTATTTTTTCTTAAATTTGGACCTGAGAACTTTCCCTTTTTCATGCATCATCGTCCAGTCCGGGGTTTCAACATCGGTTGGATCCAACGCATCGAGCCGGTCCAAATAGAGGGCCGCCTCCCCATCTTTTCCCACCGTCTCATAATATTCGGCGAGGTAATAAAGGTTGAAGGGATTTTGAGGCCCCATCTCCAACGACTTCTTTAATTGGTCTTCAGCTCTCTTCTTATTTCCGCCGGCAAATCCCGGCACCTTATAATCAACGACGCCCAATACTCTGTAAGCGGCCCCTTCGTCGTAGGCGGGATCAAGCCTCATCACTTCATTTAATTCTTGTCGAATGGGTTTGACCAGAGCCAAACTTTTTAGAACGCCTTTCACTTCGCCGAAGGACCCATAATTCCCGGCCAGCCAAAAATGCGCGGCCGCTGAGTTGGGATTTAAACGGACCGCTTCTTTGCTGAAATCAATTCCTTTCTGAAACGTGGCCATCTTTTCTTTTTTTGACGTTGAATGATCAGCCACCCACCAAGCGGCTTTGGCCGCTTTGACGTGGGCGTCCGGGCAGCTTTCGGCAGAACCGGTTGACGCCAATTGCTCATAGAGCTCCAGGGAACGGCGGGCTTCTTTATCATCCAATCGATGCTGGTAGGCTTGAGCGGCGTCTTCGCATGAAGTGGCGTGAGCGGTGCTGACGGCCAAGAATGCGGAAAAGAAAATCAATAATTTTTTCATAGGTTACCAGGAGTACTTAACGGTGTAAGCGACGGTTGTTTCTCCGTCTTTGGGAACAGCCAATTCATATTCGATGGTTTGAGCATCTTTCTTGTAAAATTTCTGAGAGTTCTCGGTGATTTTCCAGTTGGTCCACCGGTAAAGATGTTCAACCACATTCACCGTGACCGCTTCTTCTTTGTGATTGCGGATTTTAATTTCAAAAGATTCCGTGAAAGTCCGTTTGTTGAGATCCGAAGAATAATTGGTTCTTTTTCGTTCTCCGACAATGTCAAAGGCGTTGCCCATTTTGATGCGGACGGTCTCGTCTTTGGGCGTGTGATCGATGGCGTCTTCCCCAATAAATTCCACGGAACCATCGGTGTCCTTTTTATAAACGCGGACCCGGCCTTTGGGCAGCGGAATTCCCAAATTATTTTCTTTGGAGTTTCTGAACTCGAGCATCACCCACACTTTTTTGTCGCTCTGAGTTCCGTAATTGGCATCGGTGCGTTGATATTCGTCGAAATAACTCCACTGAATATTTTGCGCGCCGTCGTAGTTGAATTTTTTCTTGAGGGGAACGTCGGCCGCGGACGCCATTTCAATTTGTTTGGTCTCATTATTCATCAACGTTGTAGGGCGTTGAAGGGTGTAGAGGTGATACTCAAAAAAACTTTTTTCGGCGAATTGCGGCGCTTCGTTCATGGCGTCTATGGCCATGTTGGCTTTCATCAATCTGCGTCTGAATTCCGGCTGAGGTGAAGCTCGGTTCACGTCGCCGGCGACCAATTTTAGCTTGGCTTCCTTATAGATAGCCCCGGATTTATTATTCAACGTCACCCAAGCATTTAAATCCATTTTGTCGTCTTTGGGACTGGAGAGAAGAACATAGTCTGCCGACCAACTCATGCCCGAGGTGAGATAGCTCACTTCGCAGTCGTGAGTGCCCGCTTTTTTGGCGTTTAATTCCCATAGAAGCGCCGGTTTTGTGACAAGACCCTCAGGCAGTTCGGGAAGAATGGGATTGCCGGGTGGGTTGAGATAAATTTGATCGCCCACTTTAATAACGCGACCGCCGATGGTGGACAAAAGCGTGCCTTTAATAATTTCTCTTTTCTCTCCGCCGGTCCCTTTAAATCGTTCCAGCTCGATTTCTTTGCCCAAATATTTTTCAAGCAGCTTGTCTTGGCTGATCAGGTCGTATTGAAAATTTTGTTCGAGAACGGACGTGCCTTCGGGATCGGTGAGGGATTTGAAATGAACGCTGGTCGCGTCCAAGTGGGCGGCCACGTCGGACACGCGCAAAATGTTGAGTCCTTTTTTTAAATTAAACGACCGGGTTTCTTTGATGAGGCCCAGGTCTTGGTTGTAGACGGTGACTTCAATGGAATGAACGGCGGGGGATAAAAATAGAATCGCGAGAGGAATGAATTTTTTCATCCCGCCATCATATCAATGCAGAAAAGCGAAAGGAATTTAGTTCTCGGGTTTTACGATGTTTTGGGCGGCGGCGTTTTCAGGCGCCTTGTGTATGTTGATCTTTTGGAAGGTGGCGATGGATCCGACGGGGGCCAAGAAAAGTTTTACGGGTCCCGTCTCAACTGTACCGAATTTATTTGTCACGGCGCAGGTATACAAACCTTTATCGGATGATTTTACAGACGAGATTTCCAGAGTGTTCGACTGTGGCCCCGACAAATTATTTCCATCGAGTTTCCATTGGTATTCCATGGGTTCCGATCCGGCGGCCGTGAGATACCATTTGACGGTCTCGCCCATTTTTATTTGCTGGTTTTGCGGGTAAAGATGAAGGGACAAGGGACCTTCTTCCGCCTGTGAAATTGATTTAAATTGGAAGGAGTGGATCGTCAGCGCCGCTAGAAAAACTAAACTTTTATTCATGAAATGCCCCTCTTTGAATGGTAACTTACTCTGATGAGTATGAGGGATTTCCGTCGATTTTCAAGCGATGAAATGAATTTAATTCTATCCTTAGCGCTGCATGAAGCGACTCTATTTTACCGTTCTTATTTTGATCCTTTTGACCGGATGTTTGTACCACGGGCGGCAATATCCCCCTCCCGCAGAGACCACTAAAACATCGGAGACATTTACCCATCCTGTCAAAATCACAAAAATACTTTCCCGTTATGGTCCGCGCAGCGGTCGGTTTCACACGGGAATCGATTTGTTGAGCCGGCGGGGCGGAGGAGATCCGGTGCTGGCCGCTCGGGCGGGCCGTGTCACGATGGCCGGGCGCTTAAGCGGCTATGGGAACATCATCGCCATTCGGCATACGGACGGATTTACTTCTCGATACGCGCATCTAAAAAAAATTACCGTCAAGAAAGGGGACCGTGTGAACGCTCTTCAACAAATAGGGACCGTCGGTCGCACGGGAAGGGCCAGCACCGCACATCTTCACTTCGAAATTTTGACACCGAAGAGCCGCTTTCTTGATCCCTATCCTTATTTATATCCCGGAAAAAACTAAAACCTTTACCTTCAATTCTCCTCAGGCATCCGCGAATCCTCAAACATAAGAGGCGGACGGATAATTCTAAATTCAACCCGGCGGTTGGCGGCGCGGCCTTCCACCGTCTCGTTGGAGGCGATGGGCCTGGTGAGGCCGTAACCTTGGATAGCAATTCTGTCGGTGGACACACCTTTCTCGACAAGGAACATTTCAGCAGCGTGAGCCCGGCGTTCAGATAAAGTTTGGTTGTAGGAGATGGGGCCGCGGCTATCGGTGTGGCCATCAATTTCAATTTTAAGGCCGGGGTTGTTATTAAGAATGCCGAAAACAGTGTCCAAATGAAAACGACTGCGGGTGTCGAATTTAATGGAGTCAAATGCAAATCGAACGTCCTGCATGATGAATTGGTCTTCTTTCGGGACCACGGGAACTTGAGCCAGTTCAGTTAATTTTTCCGGTTCAGCGGCCGCCTGTTCGGGTTTCTGGTCTCCGCAGTCCGACGAGCAGCAAAACGGATTATCAAAGCGCCAGCCGAGTCCGGCGGCCACCAATAAATTGTTTTGTCCGGCCCCATTGTCTAAATCGTACACATAAGCTGCGTCTACTCGCGCTAACACCGAAGGCGTCAAGTCCCATTTCGCTCCGCCGCCGAGGTGAGCCGCCGCATGCGTGGTATCTTCGCTGTTATCCGGTGAGGATTTAAGCGCGCCCACCCCGGCTTGAACAAAAGGTCTAAGGCGGCCCGTGGATAAATGATACAGGCCGTGCAAGGTGGGCAATAAAACGTTCGCGTTGTCATCAGCATCTCTCAATTCGTTTCGCCCGCCAAAAAGAGAAATCTCCACCGCGGTTTCATCGGTC
>CAZJOE010000171.1:0-5083 GCA_964547555.1 uncultured Elusimicrobia bacterium
CCAATTCGGGATCGGTCATGATGGTGGCCGGATTGGAGTTAATAAGAATGACTTTGTAACCCTCTTTTTTAAGCGCTTTGATCGCTTGAGTTCCGGAGTAGTCAAATTCGCAAGCTTGCCCGATGACAATCGGACCAGATCCGATAATGAGGATTTTTTTAATGTCGGTTCGTTTGGGCATTAGTTTTTCCCTGTATTCATCAATTTTATGAACCGGTTAAAAAGATGGCTGGCATCGTGCGGTCCGGCGGAGGCTTCAGGATGATATTGAACGGAAAACATCGGAAGCGTTTTATGCCGGAGACCTTCAATGGCGTTGTCGTTTAAATTGATGTGGGTGACGATGGCATCTGGATTCCCTTTGACGATCCATTCCCCTGATTTAGTTTTTTCTCCCTCCACGCAGAATCCATGGTTTTGAGAAGTGACGTCGACTTGTCCGGTTTCTAGATCTTTAATCGGATGGTTCGCGCCGTGATGTCCGAACTTTAATTTATAAGTTGTTCCCCCCAGCGCCAATCCCAACAACTGATGTCCGAGACAGATCCCAAAAATAGCCACCGGTTGTTTTCCGGCTTTAGCGGTTTCAACGTTATGCGAAATAAGATCTTTAATGGCTTGAATCCCATATTTAACAACGGCGGGATCACCCGGGCCGTTGGAAAGAATAATGCCGTCTGGTTTTTGATTGAGAATTTGGTCGGCCGTGCTCGTCGCAGGGACCACGGTGACTTCGCAGCCTCGATCCACCAAGCAACGAAGGATATTTTGTTTCACCCCATAATCAACAACGACCACTCGTTTTTTCGAAGAGGGGAGAGATTTGTCAGCCCAAATTCCATTCCCATCATTCCAAATAGAAGGTTTTTCCGACGTCACTTTTTTAACGAGGTCTTGTCCTTCCATGCTGGGAAGAGCTTTCGCTTTTTTAATCAACGCCTCGAGGTTTGTCCCGTCCAAGGAGATGAGACCGTTCACGGAGCCTTGGGTGCGAAGATGGCGGGTTAATGCGCGCGTATCAACGCCGGAAATTCCGGGAACATTGTTTTCTGAAAGATAGTCAGGAAGAGATTTTTCGGACTGCCAATTGGAGACCATGCTGCTGATTTCTTGAACGACAAAACCCGAAAGGAAAACTTTCTGAGATTCCATATCAGCGGTGTTGATGCCGGTGTTTCCAATATGAGAAGGCGTCATCACGACGATTTGCCCTTGATAAGACGGATCGGTGAGAATTTCCTGGTAGCCGGTAAGGGAGGTGTTAAAAACAATCTCTCCGCCGTCCTTTTCATTGGGAGGGGCGCCGAAGTGAATGCCTTGGAACACCCGGCCAGAGGCCAGGGCCAAATAGGCTTTTCTACGGTTTCTTATCTCAGCCATGGGAAGTTTTTGTCCAGAACAAGGGTTTCTTCACGACTTTTTCCAAGTGACACGAGCGCGCATTTCGCCCCCACTTCTTTTTCGATCGCTTTGACGAAATTCCGCGCGGCGACAGGGAATTTTGAGAAATCTTTGAGCTTCCGTAAATCACCCGTAAAGCCGGGATAGTTCTTGTAGATAGGAATGCAATTCGCCTGTTGGGTGCGGCTCCAGGGATATTCGGTGATGGTTTTCCCATTTACTTTGTATCCAACGCAGATCTTAATCTGGTCCAGGCCGCTGAGAACGTCAATTTTGGTGAGAGCAAAGCGACGAATGCCATTGATGCGAAAGGCGTAACGCACCACGACCGCGTCAAACCAACCGCAGCGCCGTCGCCGGCCGGTGGTGGCGCCGAACTCTTGGCCTTTTGATTGTAAAAAGTTTCCGGTTTCATCATCCAGTTCCGTTGGGAAAGGACCATCTCCCACCCGCGTTGTGTAAGCCTTAATGACGCCCAACACCTCTGAGATATGGCTGGGACCAACTCCGGCGCCCGGTCCAACTCCCCCGGCTGAAGGATTTGACGACGTGACATAGGGATAAGTTCCAAAGTCTACGTCGAGCATGGTTCCTTGCGCGCTTTCAAAAAGAACGCGTTTGTTTTTCTTAAACGCTTCGGCCAAAAGAAGACTGGTATCGCTGGCATATTCGGCGATGAAATCGCGAAGCTTTGGATAGGCTTCCATGATTTCCGCGCGGATTTCTGTGATCGGTTTTAATTTCGAAAGAAGAGGTTCTTTCTCGCGAAGGTTGTTCTCAAGAAGAGTTTCGAAAACATCTTTTTCAAGATAATCCGCGACGCGAATCCCCGTGCGGGCCACTTTGTCGGCGTAGGCTGGACCGATTCCCTTTCGAGTGGTCCCGATGACGCCCGCTTTGTGGCCGGTTTCCCGAAGTGTATCGAGGTATTTGTGATAGGGAAGAATGATATGGGCTCCGTAAGATACGAAGAGTCGTCCATCTACTTTGATTTTACGTTTTTCTAGAAATTTAATTTCTTCTTGAAGAGCGGCGGGATCAACCACAACGCCGTTTCCAATCACGCATTTGGTTTTTGGTTCCAACACACCGGACGGCACGAGATGCAACACAAAGTGTTTTCCGTCAAAAACGACAGTATGGCCGGCGTTATTGCCGCCTTGATAACGAACAATGACGTCTGAATTTTTTCCAATGATGTGGACGATCTTTCCTTTCCCTTCATCGCCCCATTGAGCTCCTAGAACCACAAGAGAAGACATTAGTGTTGAACCCCCAGTTCGTGCAGATCGGTCTTTAACTTATCAAAACCTTTGTAATGGAGGGCCTTGATGCCAAGCTCGAGCGCGCCTTTTATATTTTCTTCGTAATCGTCGATAAAAACGGTTTCAGCCGGTTCGGCTTCAAAATGGGTGAGCGCCAATTTATAGAGGGCGGGATCGGGTTTGCGAAGGCCGGCTTCATTTGAGAACCAGAGTTGATGGAAGTTTTCCAACTGCGGATGATGGGAGCGGATGTATTCAACATGGATGGGGTTTGTGTTCGAGATGAGGCCCAGCTTGTAGTTCTTTTTTAGGCGGACAATCAAATCCCAGACCTGATGATCTTGATCGAAAATATCGTTAAAAATAGCGATGAATTGATCATAGCCCAGTTCTTTAAATTCACAGGCCGCCGTGACGAAATCAAAATATTCTTGTGACGTCATCCGCCCCGTTTCAAAGTCGATGGCCTTTTGGTTGTAAGCAATTTTCTGAAGGATTTCTACCGGGGGAAATGTCGTGAACCGCGCTAATTGGTTGGCTAGGCGCGTAAGATCAAACGGCAAGATGACGTTGCCGAGGTCAAAAAGTACGGTTTTTATCATGGGTTTTTGTCCGGAAGTGCTGCAGGACGGAAGCCTATCAAACGCTAAATTCGCCGTCAAACAAAATCTAAAGCCAGGACAGATTTGGGCTTCAAAATGAGCCTAAAAACACGATAAAAATGGTTGATAATCATATTTTTGCATGTAAACAAAAATTTACATCCATTTAGGGAATCCCTTATTGACACTCCCACATCTTGTAAATAAAATCCCCCCTACACCTATATCTAGTGGTTCCCACTCCTCCAGATATTCCAAATGAAAAAAAATTACTTACAGTTGGTTTTGGTTCTGATAGTCCTCTTATTAGGAACAATGGCACGCCCTTTGGGTGCGGTTGCGCCGGTCTTAGACGACGCGCAGGTAGTCCAGCTTCGTTCCCTCCCCTATAGTGTTTCCCGCGGCGAATCTCTCATTGTGAGATCGCGACAAGTTGATAAAGTCAGGTTTGCGGGGGCCGGCAGTTCCAGTAAATACGGGTTTGTTCAAGAAAAAGGAATGATCAAAGAGGGACTGTGGCTGCGGTTCCGAAATTTAGGGCCTGAGTCGTGGTCGACTTGTGTGGTTGAATTTGAAAAAGGAACGGACTTCTCTCATTATAATTCCATCGTCATGTGGGTCCGCGGATTAAGCCGAGGCCAACGGTTCTCGCTCACGCTCCAAGATCGAGGTTGGATGAATAAAATTTTACCGCAGGCCAAATCTGTTTTATTTCCTCCCAAAGGTTTTCCGGTCTCCAAAATATATCAGGTCGTCATTCCGCTAAATTCCCTCACGTATGCCAGCTCTCTCGATTTTTCTCGCGTGTCACGAATCGGATTTCAATTCGGGCGCGAGGGAATTGGAAATGGCGAGGGTGATATTATTGAGGTCGTCGGATTGGCTTTTGTTAAACAAGATCAAGTTCCCTCAAAAATCTTGTTGATTAATCCCTCGCCTACCGTAAAGCCTGTGGCTGTTCCGCCGGTGGTTGAAAAGAAAATTCTTGCGCGGGTTAAGCCTGTTGTTAAATCCACGCCCGAGCCCACGCCTTCTCCGACGCCCGTGGCCACGCCGCGTCCTGTTCCACCGGTTAAAAAAGTCATTCCCCAAGAGAAACCAGTGAAGGCTCAATCACTTCCTCCGAAAATAAAGAAAGTCATCGACATCCCCGATTTTCCCGCCATTCTTCTGGCGATTTTAATTTTATCCGCCGGGGTCCTTCTGGTTGTTAAAGGATGGGGTAAAAAACAAAAAATAAACCTCGGTCCGGTTTTTCATAAATTGAATTGGCCGCTTTTAACAAAAGGCCTGGCTCATTCCGGTCGTGCGGAAAAGAAGTTCTGGGAAAAACTGGGCGAGCGGAAAATTACTTCGGCGTGGATTTCCCCTTATCAGATTTTTTTCGAAAGAGAGGGCGGTGATGAGCATCACGGCGAAGCCTTTCTCAGAAAACAAATTCTCGCGGCCAGAAAAGCGGGAGTGCACCTGGTCCCCAGTTTGTGTTTCGTTCGGAGTATTTTTAATTTCGAATCGTTTCTCGCTCACCCGCAACTCTATTTGACGAAGACCATTCCTCCCGGGGAAATTCATTTGAGTGACGAGGAACTTCGCGTTCGTTACATCGGATATTTCCCCGTTTGGATTCCTCCCTATTGGCAGAAACAACAAGGCCTTCCTCAGAAAATGCTGCTCGCCTATGGAAAACTCCCCGGTGTGATGGCCACTTCCGACAGCGTTCAATTCAATTTGCGGTCCCCTGTTTTGCGAGAAATGGCGGTTCGTGTTCTGGAACGGTTCGCGCAAATCGGAACCATGGGCGTGAGAATGGAAGGG
>CAZJOE010000172.1:0-5071 GCA_964547555.1 uncultured Elusimicrobia bacterium
ACATCAAAGAAATGTCGCTCATGGATTTCAAGGTGCGCGTGATCAATGCGCAGGCCGGCACCGCCGCGCGCGTGCGGGTGCTCATCAATTCTAAAGACGCCAAATCAGAATGGGGAACCGTGGGCGTGTCTGAAAACGTGATTGAAGCTTCCTGGCAAGCGTTGTTGGATGCCGCCGAATACAAACTTTTTAAAGACAAAAAAAATAAAGTGAGCTCAAAATCCCCTCGTCGGGTAAAGGTGGCTTAATCAATGTCCAATGACATTCGTCAGCGTCCGGAAGGAGCACTTCTCCGCACTTATTTGCGTGCAGCCGGGGTCGCCCCGGAATCATTCGCCAAACCGTTGATCGGTGTGGCAACCGTCGCAACACAGGTGTTTTCCGAAAAACCGGAGGCCAAAGATTTAGGCGCCGCCGTGGTGACGGGCATTGAAGCCGCCGGTGGAATTGGCGTTCGATGGGACACCGTTCGCTCGCCTGAACTGATGGCGTGGGGACATGCCGAGAGTTACAACTTTGCTTTCCGAGACCAATTGGCCGACATGATCGAAAGCTGGGCCAAACAGCAAACACTCGATGGGTTGGTTTTGGTGGCAGACGCTCCGGAAACATTGACCGGAATGGCGATGGCGGCGGCGCGATTAAATATTCCTGCCGTGATTGTTCCCGTGGCGTCCAATCGATGGGAATATACTCATGGGCCCGACTCCACCGCTGGAAAGAAAAAAGAATTTGTTGACCCTTTTGAACTCTTGTCGGAAGTTTTGTTCGCCAAGAAAAAAGGAATACCCGACATCAATGCGGCCGATCCTTTTGTGAAATGTCTTCTGACCCATGACGATCACGCGGCCAATGCGATGTATCTGGTGTTTGAAGCCCTGGGTGTTTGTCTGCCGGGGATTTCCACCGTGGGTTCTAAGTCGCCCAAGTTGCATGAGCTGGCTCAATCCTCAGGCGAAAGAGTGATCAACTTGGTTAAATCGGTAATTCCCTTCCGAAGAATTTTAACGCCGAACGCGATTTCAAACGCGGTGCGTTTGAATGCCGCCTTGGGAGGGTCCTTGGATGTGGCGATTCACTTAATGGCCATTGCTCATGAAGCGGGCTTAACGATTTCATTGGATCTCTTTGATCGGATCGCTCGTGAAACGCCGCAAGTTTGTTTTTTGGGCGGCGTGGGAGAGAAGGCGCCACACCGGTTGGAAGATTTGGATAGAGCCGGGGGCGTGTGGGCCGTGATGCACGCGTTTAAAGCCAATGTTTTGCCGAACCCCACGATCGCGCAAAAGGGCGCTTTGGAATTGGCTCGCTCGGCGATCGTTAAAGATCCGCACGTGATTGCGTCCCGACCCATCAAGAAGCAAAGCGGCATCGGCGTGTTGCGTGGAAATGTGGCGCCGCGCGGAGCGATGTTTATTTTGAATCAAGTGTTGCCTTCACTTTTACTGAGTCGCGGACCCGCTGTTGTTTTTGAACAAGAAATTCTGGCCGCCGAAGCGATCAATAAAGGACTCATTAAAAAAGGTTCTATTCTCATCGTGCGCGGACAAGGACCCAAAGGCGGTCCCGCATTACGCAAACTTCGGATTTTGCCGGCGCTTCTCGAAAGTCGCGGGCTCAATCAAACAATTCCTGTTATCACCGACGGACGTTTACCGGACGCTCCCGCGGGTCTTTTCATTTCCTGTGTATCCCCGGAGGGGGCGACGAAAGGACCATTGGGAATATTAAAGACTGGAGACATCATCGACATTGACATTCAAAATCGTCAATTGGGCGTTCGCCTCACCGACACGGAAATGCAAATCCGGTACGCCCGTTGGCAAGCTCCTGATACGAGTTCCGCACGGGGATTTTTGGGACGTTACTCCCGCCTGGTGTCGGACGCGCATGACGGCGCTGTGTTGAAATAATTTAAGGAAATAAAATGACCAAACAACCAAATGCTTCAAACATATTGACCGGCGCCCAGATTGTGGTGCAGTCGCTCGTGAACGAAGGCGTGACGCATCTCTTCGGAATTCCCGGCGGATGTAACCTTCCGATCTTTGATGCCCTCTACGGCTCGCCCGTCAAATTAATTTTGACCCGGCATGAACAAGGGGCTTCCCACATGGCGGACGGTTTCTCCCGCTCGACTGGAAAAGTCGGCGTGTGTATCGCGACGTCCGGCCCCGGCGCGACCAACCTGGTGACGGGACTCGCCACCGCTTACATGGATTCCATTCCCATGGTGGCCATCACCGGCCAAGTGGCCTCGGACAAAATTGGATCCGACGCTTTCCAAGAAGCCGACGCGACGGGCGTTATGCGCCCCGTGACCAAACACAATTACATGATTAAAGACGTGGCCGATCTGCCGCGCGTGATGCGTGAAGCCTTTCATATTGCTCGTACGGGACGCCCGGGACCGGTTCACATTGATATTCCTGTGGACATCCAGCGCGCCTCCACGGCCTTTGAGTGGCCTGCTTCCGTCAATCTTCGTTCGTACAAACCCAAAATGGTGGGACATCCGAAACAAATTCAGAAAGCCGCTGATTTGCTCAACTCAGCCGAGAAGCCCCTCCTTTATGTGGGCGGCGGCGCCATTCTCTCGGGCGCTACTCAAGAGTTGATTCAATTGGCCGAGAAAGCCGACATTCCCGTCGTGCACACCTTGATGGCCAATGGGGCGTTTCCCTTCGTCCATCCGAATTACGTGGGCGTTTTGGGAATGCATGGAAAATATTCGGCGAACACCGCGATGCAAAACTGCGATGTTCTTCTGTCCGCCGGCGCTCGTTTCGATGACCGCGTGACTGGAAAACTTTCCACGTTCTCTCAGCAATCTAAAAAGATTCACATCGATATTGATCCCTCCAACATTGGAAAAACAGTCGCGGTGGAAGTTCCTTTGGTGGGTGATTTAAAAGCCATTTTGAAGGAATTGGGCGAATCTGTGAAATCAGCCAAGCATCCCGCGTGGAGAAAACAGATTCAAGAATGGGAAGATAAACATCCATTCGTCATTAAGCCTTCTGAAGGAACGCTCCAACCGCAGTTCTTGATTCAAGAACTGCACAAAGCGACCAACGGTCAAGCCATTATCGCCACCGGCGTGGGCCAGCATCAGATGTGGGCCATGCAGTGGTATCCCTGTTTATCGCCGAAGAACTTTTTGACCTCCGGTGGTTTGGGAACAATGGGATATGGTTATCCCGCCGCGCTCGGCGCCAAGTTCGCCAATCCGGACAAACCCGTTATCTGTATCGACGGTGATGGGTCCTTCCAAATGACCATGTCCGAAATGGCCACGTCCGTCACGGAAGGCGCCAAAGTGATCGTGATCATTATTAATAACTACTTCTTAGGGATGGTCCGCCAATGGCAAGAGCTTTTTTATAAAGAGCGTTACTCTGGTTCCAATTTGGTCGACCGGACCAAAAAAGACATTCAGATGAGCGGGTTGTCTTATATTCCCGACTTCGTGAAGTTTGCCTCGGCTTACGGCGTGAAAGCAAAACGCATTTTCAAAAACGAAGAAGTGGCCGATGTCATTAAAGAAGCTTTGGCTTCCAACGAATCCTTTGTGATCGAAGCGATGATCTCGCCTGAAGAGAAAGTGTTTCCGATGGTCCCTGCCGGCGCCGGTCTCGATGACATCATCATCGACATGGCTTAAAGGAGAACATGATGAAACACACCATCTCACTCTTGGTTGAAAACAAATTCGGCGTGTTGGCCCGGATCTCAAGCCTTTTTTCCGCGCGCGGATACAACATTGATTCCTTGTCGGTTGGAATCACCGAAGATCCGAACGTGTCCCGGATGACGATCGTCGTCATGGGAGATGAACGGGTCCTGGAACAAGTGAACAAACAGCTGAACAAGCTGATCGACATCATCAAAGTGACGGACTATTTGGACACGCCGCACCTCGAGCGCGACCTGGTGCTGGTGAAAGTGACGGCGGACAAAGAAAACCGCGGCGAGATCATTCAGATCTGCGACGTCTTCCGCGCGAAAATCGTGGACGTCGGCGTGGATACCCTCGTGATCGAGATGACCGGAGAAAATGAAAAAATTGACGCTTTATTAAATATGCTGAGACCTTTTGGTATCAAAGAAACATGCCGCACCGGCATCGTGGCGATGGCCAGAGGAAAACAAGGGATTTCGGTCCCACAAACGGAGAGTGCACTATCATGAAAACAAAGTCCAAATCAAGTCGTCCCAAAGCCGCTTTCTCATCCAACGGCCACAAAACGTCAACTGCCAAACAACCTTCGGCCCTCAAAGCCAAGGTTTATCACGACGAAGACGCCGATCTCAAATGGTTGAAAGGGAAAAGAATCGTCGTGATCGGTTACGGCTCGCAAGGCCATGGCCAGGCGCTCAATCTTCGCGATTCAAACTTGGACGTTCACATTGCGGTTCGCAAAGGCGGACGTGGATGGACCTTGGCCCTTAAACACGGTTGGACCGAAGGGAAGAATTTATCCAGCGACATTCCTCAGGAAGTCGCCGAAGCCGATTGGGTGCACATTCTTCTCCCGGATGAAACTCAAGCCGAAGTGTGGAACTCTGAAATAGAACCGAATTTGAAGAAAGGGGCGACCATCGCTTTCTCTCACGGTTTCAATATCCGCTTTTCTCAAATCGTTCCGCCCAAAGATTGCGACGTGGTGTTGGTGGCCCCGAAAGGCCCCGGACATTTGGTGAGACGCACTTATGAAGAAGGGCGTGGAACGCCAGCCCTTATCGCCATCGAACAAGATGTGACCGGCCACGCGAAAGATCGGGCCCTCGCATTTTGTAAGGGCATCGGAGCATCCCGCGCCGGCGTTCTTGAAACCACTTTCAAAGAAGAAACTGAAACCGATCTTTTCGGTGAACAGGTTGTTCTTTGCGGCGGGGCCGTTGAACTCATCAAAAAGGGATATGAAACGTTGATCGAAGCCGGTTATCAACCCGAGATCGCTTATTTCGAATGTCTCCATGAACTGAAACTCATTGTGGACCTCGTTCAAGAAGGCGGCATTGGATGGATGAACTATTCCATTTCGAACACCGCTGAATACGGCGAATA
>CAZJOE010000173.1:0-1022 GCA_964547555.1 uncultured Elusimicrobia bacterium
CGTTGGAATTTTTCCTTCTATTTTGGGAACTGCCATGGGGGGCGGAGGCGGCAACCCCGCTTTGTCGTTGACATACCCTGCCCGGGGCAGCTCCGCGGGAATAATTTCAGTTTGATAATTTCGTTCCGGATGCTCTTTCCAATAGGTGAGCGGCTTCCCATTCACAAACATAATTTTGTCTTTGGGAATTTCTTCACGGCCATTTTTTCCGAGGACAACAATGGTTTTATCCGTCTCGGTAATGAGATTACCGGCTTGAAGAGAGCCGTCCTTAAGATAGACGCGCACTTTAATTTCAGCCATCGCCGCTCCAACGCAAACGAAAGCAATAATCAACGCGAGTTTATAAGGATTTTTGATACTTCCGGCCATAAAAGAAGGTTTCTAGAAAAACGGCCTGATTTCAAGGGTGGATTAGAGATTTTAGGCGGGGTTAGATCTTATTTTCCCAGTTATTTGTGCCGGGGGATTTAAAGAAATAAGGACGATCCTTTGATTTCAAAAGCTGGGCCACTCCTTTCCTTCTCAACAAGCCGGCAAATGCTTCAAAACCCGGCCCAATTTCAGACGGATCCTTAACCGACATGGCCGCTTCAAATGCAAAAGCTCCTTTTTCCATCAACTTGGGTGACGTCATGTTAAAAATAAAGGCCGTGGTATCGTGATTCTCAGGCGCCGGCGATAAAAAGAATAGATACTCCATGAGATCCGTCAAATTTTTCCTGTAAGTGGCATCCTCAGTCACGCGCAAAGTGTCCAACGTCAGAACAAATCTGTTCCAAACAGTCCCTTCGGAGTCGACGTACCCGCTAAAATCCAAATCAAAAATACTTTTGAAATGGTTTGCGATCGACTCAAATGGAGAGGTCCGGATCTTCTTACGACTATCGAAGTCCGATTCATTTGAAGCATGGATAAAAATATCCGTATTGATAGTTAGTTTTTCAGGAGTGGACATAGTTAGGTTTTAAAAAATGGAGCTGATCGGGATCGAACCGACGGCCTTCCGCCTTCGGCGGACG
>CAZJOE010000173.1:1122-5028 GCA_964547555.1 uncultured Elusimicrobia bacterium
CTCTCCCATGTTTCAAAAGAAAGTTTGGAGCTGATCGGGATCGAACCGACGGCCTTCCGCCTTCGGCGGACGCTCTCCCATGTTTCAAAAGAAAGTTTGGAGCTGATCGGGATCGAACCGACGGCCTCGTCGTTGCGAACGACGCGCTCTCCCAGCTGAGCTACAGCCCCAATTTTTTCATCTCTTCGCGGCCTTGTCCGGATTTTAAAAAACGTTCTCGCCGAACTGCCCCCACTCGATCCGGGAACTCCTCAATATGAACAATTTGAAAAGGCCCTTTAGAACGAATTGATTTGGTATGTCCGGAATTATGTTCGATCAACCTTCGCGATAAGTCATTCGTTTGACCAACATAAGTACGACCGTTTTTAAGACTTTTCAACACGTAAACGTATAACACTTTTTCGATCCTTTGGAGGGGATCGATACTACGGAAAATCTACGGAGAGGGTGGGATTTGAACCCACGAGAACCTTGCGGCCCTACACACTTTCCAGGCGTGCGGTTTCAACCACTCACCCACCTCTCCTTTTACCACCCGCCCTCCTGCCCCACCAAAATAACCTCAATTCCATTCCTCACATAGGGAGGTTTGCTTTTGAGGCGGTCATCGGGGGCCACGCGGCCTCGGCCGCGGACGGTGAAGCGGGACGCCTTCACGTTTCCTTGTTTTACAAAATAACTGTACAAATCCCATGCGTAACGACTGCTCACGTCCCGGTCGACTGAACTTTGATTGAAGGCGAATGAATAACCATCCAAACGAACGGGAGCATCGGGATAAGAATTAATCAACAGGGCCGTTTCATTGAGAAGGGGAAGCGCACTCTTGCGAATCGCGAGGCTTCCCTTGGAAGTGAAAAAAATCCGTTTCGAATCCAATTGAACCAAAAGACCGGCCGGTGTCGAGAGGGGTTTTACGCCTTTGACCAGACCTTTTACATCATCCCGAGGGGCCACCACCACTGAAAAGTCGGAGAAGGCCGGCGTTCCTTCGTTGCCCGCTTTGTCCCACGCCTGAAAAACCGCTTTGTACGGACCCGAAGGAACCGCCAGATTGGAGGTCCGGTCTCTCCCGTCCCACGCCAGCGCCGTGACGGGGCCGGTGGACCAATCTAAATAAACCGTGTTGCCGGTCACGCCTAAAATTTGAAATTGCCAACGGTCCATTGACCCATTGTCTTGCACCGAGGGTGTAAAAATATAAGTGGTATTTGAAGCAGAGGTGGAAAGTTTTAATTCGGCGGAAGGCCGTGTTTTATCAACCGAGACGGCCCGCGACGCTGATTTAACTTTAAAACCGGACCCCCATGCCGATAAAATGGCTTGATAAGAACCCTCCGGCACAAAATTTTCTTTCCGGTCTTTTCCATCCCATTGGATCAAGGAAGAAAAACCCGAACCGGTATACCGCTGAATTAATTTCCCGGAAGAAGAATAAATTTCAAGCCGCCACCGGACCACGTCCAACTCCGATGTTAGAACCGGCGTAAAAAATAAATTATCTTGAAGACCGTCGCCGTTGGGAGAAAAAGAAGGATTGTCAGCCCGCAGTTCGAGAACATCAGAAAATTCAACGGCCCGCAACGGAAAGGAACCGAAGAGAGCCATCGAAAAAAAGAATGTGAATAAAAGTAGTTTCCTCATAATTTGTAAATAGTTAATAGTTTGTAGTGAATAGAGGGAAAATTTTTCTTTGAAAAATTTTCGGAGAGGGTGGGATTTGAACCCACGAGAACCTTGCGGCCCTACACGCTTTCGAGGCGTGCGGTTTCAACCACTCACCCACCTCTCCTGTTACCTCAGTTTATACTTTCCCGCAAATTCTCGCTGTAGCTCGCGGCCCAAGGTTCTTTTCTTGAGGTCTTCTCTGCGGTCGGGAGCATTCTTGCCTCGCGCCAACGCCAATTTCACTTTGGCTTTTTGGCGTTTGTTGAAATAAATTTCCAGCGGAACAATCGTGTATCCCTTGGCCGCCGCTTTGCCCATCCACTTGATGATTTCGTGATGGTTCATCAGCAACTTCCGGGTCCGCGTCGGCTCTTGCACAATGTGCGTGGATCCCATCGCATAAGGCGCGATATGAACATTCATGAGCACGGCCACTTCCCCATCCAACCGGGCAAATCCATCTTGCAAATTGGCTTTTCCATTGCGAAGCGACTTTACTTCAGCGCCCGTCAAAATCATCCCCGCTTCCAGAGTATCGATAATTTCATATTGGGAGAAAGCCCTGTGGTTGGTGGCCACAATTTTAAATTGCTCTTTTTTAGGATCCGGTTTTGACATAAATTGGGAAGGAGACCTGCACGGAGCGAACGGAGTGAATCGAAGTGCGCAGAGCGGGATTTGAACCCGCAAGGGCTTTCGCCCACTAGCTCCTGAGGCTAGCGTGTCTGCCGTTCCACCACCTGCGCAAATTTTACGGCTGAACCGATGCCGATCCGAGCTGGGAGTTCATCCGATTTAAAGACTCCGTGGCCTGAGAAAAATTGGGATCCGCCAAAAGGGCGGCACGGTATTCATTGGCGGCGTCCATCCAATTGGACAGGGCCTCGTAAGCACGGCCTCTCCAATAATAAGCCTCCGCTGATTGGGGCGACTTCTCTAAAGCAGTTTCCGCATAACTGAGACACTTCTTGTATTTTTTCTGATCAAAGGCGATGCGGGCCGAAAGCACCCAGGGACCTGCCGTTTTCTTATCAGCGCTTTTCCATTGACTCAATTGCTTGAGCGCGCCTGGTTTCTGGTCCCCTTCCCATAATTTCAGAATTTCTTCCGAAGAAAAAGCGGCCGCCGGACCCGCCATGCCAACCACGCCAATAAATATCAAAAAAAGTTTTTTCATATTTTTAAGGAGGCCATTATAGCACGCTAATTCTTAAGGAACCGAAATGAGGGAAAGATCGAGAGGAAAGGGTCAGGCGGGGGAAGAATCTGAACCAGACTGCTTGTTGAGCACGTGCCGGCAGGCCGTCACGGTACGCCGGGAAATTTTGATCCCAAAGGTGTTTTGAATTTGCAAAGACAAAGCCGCGTCGGTTATATGCTTACCGTCTTCCGGCAACATCTTTTCAAGAATATTAAGGACCACTTTTCTTTGACCGGGCATCAAGTGCGCGATCAACACTTCCCGGTCCCAGGGCAGCATGATGCTTTTATTCGAGATGACGCGACTGATGGTGCTGGGCGCAAATTGCAACGTGCGGGCAATATGCCGCAACGAGACAGGCGCCAACTTCGTCATATCATTGGAGGCAAAATAATCTTTTTGAATCTGCAGCAAATATTCAACAACCCGCCAAAAAGCGCCTTGCTTCAAATTGGAAAGTTCGAGCAATCCCACATAACGCCTCAACTTGGACGCCTGCGCGCGATCGAGTTTTTTATCTTTCTGCCATTTCTTTAACACATCCCCATTAATTTCGTAGGTCCCGCGGGCCATGTGCGGAGAAAAAAATGAAATCGAGTAAGTACCGTCGTCATTTTTGAAAATCTTGCCGATCATCGTGGGCTTGACCAGGTTGTGGGGTTGAAGACTGGAGGGATGGTAGAACTCGGACTGAATCGACATCTCCATCACAAAATCATGCAGCTCTTTGGACTCGGGTTCCGTGATCTCACAGAACTTGGCCACGTCTTCGATCGGAAGACACTCTTCGCGGTAAAGGAAATATTTCTCGAATTTTCCTTGGCCGATTTTTTGAATTAGTTTCAAAAGATGTTTTTTCTTGTCCAATAAAGTTTCAGGAGATTCTCCGCCGCCCCCGCCAATAACATTGGCGTCCTGCATCTCATAAAACTGGCCCGACAATTGGGTGCGGCCCATGCGTTTGTATTTGATGACCCGCTCATTGTCGTGTTTGGCCCCCATTAACTCTTGGAAAAGGGGGTCTCTTTCGATTT
>CAZJOE010000174.1:0-5022 GCA_964547555.1 uncultured Elusimicrobia bacterium
TTCTAAAAAAGGAAAAGTCCCCGCTCAAGCCATTAAGAACATCCGCAGCAAAGCAAAAATCAACGTCGAACGAATTTTAGAAATCGAGAAAACCGTCAAGCATGACGTGATCGCGTTTCTCACTCAGCTCGAAGAATCCATTGGACCGGACGCCCGCCACTTGCACGTGGGACTCACTTCCAGCGACGTGGTCGACACCGCCTTGGCCGTTCAAATTAAAGAAGCGGGAGAACTGCTCGAAGACGACCTCGAACATTTAATCGTTGCCTTAAGCAGCTTGGCCACGCGCCATCAAATGACGCCCATGGTCGGACGCTCGCACGGCGTTCACGCCGAACCGATTACGTTCGGACTTAAAGTGGCCGGATGGTATTCGGAAGCCAAAAGAAATTTAGAGCGTCTCCAGATCGCGCGGCAAGGAGTGGCCGTGGGGAAACTCTCCGGCGCTGTGGGGACTTTCGCGCACAACGACCCTTTTGTCGAAGAATACGTCTGCAAAAAATTGGGTCTCACGCCCGAGCCGATCGCCACCCAAGTTATTCCCAGAGATCGTCATGCGGAACTCATGACGGTGTTTGCCCTCTGCGCCGGCATGATGGAGCGGATCGCAACCGAAATCCGCCACTTGCAACGCACGGAAGTTTTAGAAGTGGAAGAACCCTTCACAAAAGGTCAGAAAGGTTCCAGCGCCATGCCGCACAAACGAAATCCTGTCGGCGCTGAAAACATTTGTGGATTGGCGCGCCTTATCCGAACGAACGCCATGGCCTCCCTCGAAAACATCGCGCTCTGGCATGAACGAGACATCTCGCATTCTTCCGTCGAACGCGTTATTTTTCCGGACACCACGATTCTTTTGGATTACACCTTGGTCAGACTGACCAATATCATCCAGAACTTAAACGTCTATCCAGAACGAATGCTGGCAAACCTCAAGAAGACCGAAGAGTTTTTGGCGACACAGAAGATTCTTCTCGCTCTGGTGAAAAAAGGATCCGACCGGCAAAAAGGCTACGAAACCATTCAGAAAAATGCCCTGAAAGCCTGGACCGAGCAAACGTCGTTCAGAAAACTTGTTGAAGCGGATTCCGCCATCACGGATGCGCTGTCAAAGAAGGAATTGGCGGAGTGCTTTGATACGTCGGAGCATTTAAGGCATGTGAAAACTTTGTTTAAGCGGGTTGGATTATAAGTTCCTCCCCAAGTCGTACATTGGGGAGGCTAGGAGGGGCCTAGATGGGATTTTCCATTTAATGAGGACCCCATTAATACCCCACCTAGCCTCCCCACTGAAAGGCGTGGGGAGGAACCAACAGGGAAAAACATTAAATGAGTTTTATTCTTAAACAATTCGAAATCGGCCCCATGCAAAATTTCGGTTACTTGATCGGGGACATAGAAAGTAAGCAGTGCCTTATGATTGACCCCGCCTGGGCCCCCGACAAGCTTATTTCTATAGCGGAAAAAGAAGGTTTCAAAATCGCCGGTTTCGCCGTGACCCACGCGCATTACGATCACACCAATGCGATTGAAGAGTTGTTAAGCCGAATGGACGTTCCAATCTACGCGCAGGCTGAAGAAATCGAATACGCGAAGTGTGGAGACCAGATTGTGGGGAACCTTGGGTCAACAGCCAAGATTGTCGGTCCCGAAGAAACCATCAAATTGGGCGGGACCAGCGTCAAATTTATTCACACCCCGGGCCACACGCCGGGATCGCAATGCATCCAGGTGGGGAATTACCTGGTCACGGGGGACACCCTGTTTATTGAAGGGTGCGGCCGGTCGGATCTTCCGGGAGGAAATGCAGGCCTTCTTTTTGATAGCCTCAGGAAAATCGCCAAGCTTCCGTCTGAACTGGAGATTTGTCCGGGTCACGATTACGGCTCGGTCCGGCAAAGAAAACTTCAAGAAGAAGCATTAAAGAATCCGTATTTGAAACTGAGCAGCAAAGAACAATTTATCGAGGCGGTTGGATAACAATGAACGACACAAAAGTAGACATCAATCAACTTTCCATCAACACCATCCGGTTTCTCTCCGTGGATGCGGTGGAGAAGGCCAATTCCGGCCACCCGGGCATGCCGATGGGAATGGCGCCGACCGCTTATGTTCTTTACACCCAATTTTTAAAGCACAACCCCAAAAACCCGCATTGGCCGAACCGTGACCGCTTCGTTCTCTCCGCTGGCCATGGATCCATGCTTCTTTATTCAATGCTGCATCTCACCGGTTATGATCTCTCTCTGGATGACATTAAAAATTTCCGCCAATGGGACAGCAGAACTCCGGGTCACCCCGAATATACTCACACCGCCGGCGTTGAAACCACCACGGGTCCGCTGGGACAAGGCATCGCCGCCGCCGTTGGCATGGCCATGGGACAAAAATATTTAAACAGTCTTTTTCCCTCAGGCACACCGCTTCTCGACCATAAAATTTATGGCATCGCGTCCGACGGCGACATCATGGAAGGCGTGGGCCAAGAAGCCGGATCCTTGGCCGGTCACCTGGGACTCAATTCTCTGATTTTTTATTATGACGACAACCACATCACCATCGATGGAAAAACCGACCTCGCTTTTTCCGACGACGTTAAGAAACGCTTTGAAGCTTACAATTGGTTCGTCCAAAGAGTGGAAGATGCCAATGACGTGGAAGCGATCACCAAAGCGACACAAGCCGCGCTCGCTGAAAAAGACCGGCCTTCGCTCATCTGCGTCCGCTCCCAAATCGGATTCGGCGCGCCCAACAAAATGAATACTGCCGAAGCGCATGGTTCGCCACTTGGAAAAGAAGAAACCAAATTGGCCAGAGAAAAATTGGGATGGCCGGCCACTCCCGAATTCTTTATTCCTGCTGAAGTCCTCACGCACATGAGAAAAGCCACGCAAGAGGGCCCTAAATTAGAAACCGAGTGGAAAGCGCGATTTGATAAATGGGCTGCGGCCAACCCTGATAAAGCAACTCTTTGGAAACGTCTAGAAAAAGGGGACCTTCCGTCCGGATGGGAAGCAAACCTTCCCGAATTTTCTCCCGAAGAAAAAATCGCCACCCGCGCCGCTTCTGGCAAAGTCATCACCGCTTTGGCCCCGCATCTCCCAGAACTTCTCGGCGGCTCAGCCGACTTGGCTCCGTCCAACAACACGCACGTCAAAGGCTTCCCCGACTTCTCCAAAAAAGAAGCGGGTCGAAACCTTCGCTTTGGCGTCAGAGAACACGCGATGGCCGCCGCCTTAAACGGCTTGGCCCTCACCGACATGCTGATTCCTTACGGCGGCACGTTCCTTATTTTCACGGACTACATGAAGGGGGGAATGAGAATTTCGGCCCTGCTTAAGAAAAGGGTGATTTATATTTTGACGCATGATTCCATCGGCCTTGGGGAAGATGGTCCGACCCATCAACCGATCGAACAACTCGCGCACCTTCGTGCCACGCCCAACATGACTGTGATTCGTCCGGCCGACGCCAACGAAACCGCCGCCGCGTGGAAATTCGCGTTGATGCATAAAACAGGACCGACCTGCCTGATCCTGACCCGGCAAAATCTTCCCGTTCTATCCCGGTTTCCTCATGTACAAAAAGGGACCCTCAGAGGAGCCTACGTCTTAACCGACAACGCACCCGAGGGCCAATTCCCTCGCATTATTCTTATTGCCACGGGTTCAGAAGTCAGTTTGGCCTTGTCGGCTCACGCCCATTTACGAGAAGAAAATATCACTTCACGAGTTGTGTCGATGCCGTCATGGGAATTGTTCGAACAAACAGACCAGAGCTACAAAGATTCCGTTTTACCGCCTTCCGTCAAAGCCCGTCTCTCCATTGAAGCGTTGTCGACTTTCGGCTGGGCCAAATACGTGGGGTTGGACGGAGATTCCATCGGAATGACCACTTTCGGCGCGTCGGCTCCCGGAGCCATTGCCATGGAGAAGTTTGGATTTACCGTTGAAAACATCGCAACAAGAGCCAAAAAACTTCTGCGTTGATCATGTATAATCTCCGGACTATGAAAATCAGCCGGGCCATACCCCTCGCTTTTTCATCTCTCCTTGTAGTCCTCTTCATTTGGACATCCGACGCAGCCAAAGGCGCGAAAAATATTCCCGTCATGGAAGAATCCGAAAAAGGCCCGCAAATTATTCTTCCTGAATTTCTTGATGCCGCGGTTCAAGCTGAATTTCCTGCATCAAGACTTCCCGCTCTCTCTGAATTTTCTCCAGATATGCTCACGTATTACAACTCACGCCTGATCGGAATCCATCCGGCGATCGCGTGGGGGGATTTCAACGCGGATAAAAAACAAGATTTCGTTATTCTTCTGGTGACGGGGCAATCTTCATGGGGCCCTCAGGTTGAACTGATTGTCCTCAACGGCGAATCCAAAAAAGATTTCACCAGCTACCGCTTGGGCGAGGTCTACAACTTCAAAGAAGACTACGTGAGCTTCTTAGACGGAAAACTTTACAAAGGCCGCTACAAGAAAGGCGGCTGGTATATTAACTGGAACAAGAAGAATAAAACCTACGATGTCACCAAATCCTAAGAGAAGGCTAAATAAAAAAACCTCGTACTACCCCAACTTGGGATTGATTAATCTTTATACATCGAAGAAAACTGAATTATTATTTAGAACACTATTTACTACAGAAGATAGGCTTAATTGGCTGTCTTCTCTTAATGAAATGATTTATCGAGAAACCAAACATATCTGGGCCCCTTCAAGAAAAACCCTCTCAAAATAAGCCCATTTTTCCGTCTCTACTGACCTATTACTTAGTGTGATAAGATAACCTCAATGAAGAGAACGATTTTCCGAGTCCACGCCATTCAGCGAATGTTCGAAAGACAAATAAGCAGTGATGACGTCGGTGCGATACTAAAAACAGGGGAAATTATTGCGAAATATCCTGATGACACGCCCTTCCCCAGTCAATTAGTTTTAGGATTTATTCGAAATCGCCCAATCCATGTTGTGATTGCTCTGAATTCAGCAATCAGTGAAACGATAGTCATAACAGT
>CAZJOE010000175.1:0-5000 GCA_964547555.1 uncultured Elusimicrobia bacterium
TCCCAGGAGGGGCGCGGTTTCTAAGGGAGAGGGCCCACTACGAATATGAGTAAATAGGATAACGCCGATAAATAAAGCCAGACCGCAAGTTTCAAGGATATTTTTGGGGAGAGACAACAGGGACATGTCTTTTAAGTAAATTTTAAAAAACTGAAAATTCCATTTATCGTATTGGTTTAACCATCGAGATTCGGCGCTATACGCTCTTATTTGCTTTAAACCATTCATGAACTCACTAAAACAATTGGAAAGTTCCGTGTAAACCTCCGAGCGCGCTTTTCCCAAATTGGTGGAAACCTTCCGCGAGATAAAATGAATGGTTAAATAAAAAACAACGGAGAGGCAGCACAACATCACGGTCACAACAGGATTATAGAGGGCAAGAAAACAAACTATCGCAGCCATTTTCAGCAGATCCGTTGCCAAAAATGGGATCTTGCGAAATAATTCAGCGATTTTAAACGGAGAGGTAAGAGCCCAATACAAAAGTTTTCCGTGCTTTTCATCTAACAGACTTTGGTAGGAGAGCTCAGAAAATTTCTCAATAAGGCGTTTGCGCGTTTCATATAAAATCAGTCCGCCCCCACGGGCCATGAGCCACTCGTTGAGCATTCCCAAAAAACCTTTCGCAAATATCACGATCAACAAAAAAACGCAACTGTTCACGAGCACGCTATCAAATGGAAAAAGATCGATCACTCGAAAAGGAAGTTGGCTCCCCCAATTTAGTGTTGTCATGGAGACATTGTTGGTAAGCGCACTAAAAAGCGGAATCATCCCCGCAACCGTCAAAGCCTCCAGCAATGCGATACTTAAGCTGAGGAACACAATGAAGGTATAGAGGAATTTAAACTTCTTGATCAAGTTGAGAAGAGTCGCGTTTTTCATTGAATCATGATGGCTCTAAGATCCGCCGCCAACAGGCTGCAGCTTTAGGTTGTAAGGATGATATTCATTTGTTCGGAACTCTCGACCATAATGCTTTAAAAGGCTCCGGCCATAGTCGATAATGGCCCCTTGTTTAACAATACTCATATTGACCCGATGCCGACGGTATTTAAAGTAGGTGCCAGAAACGGGGAACCCTTTTTTCCCCTTGCTAAGGAGATTTAAGATGACAGAGTAATTCTCAAGCCCACAATTTTTTACCGACTCCGGGAAATAACCAATCTCTTCTAAGTCACTTTTTTTATAGACGGTCCCAGTGGCAAAAAAATCGCCCCTTGAAAATATTTCCTCTTTATCGAAGGGTGGAAGGCTCTTGGAAAACTGTTCGGATTCAGAATAATATTCAAAATATTCACGGCAGTAATAGATATCAAACTGCGGATTTCTTTGAATGGCTTCATTCATGACCCTCAATAGATTGGGGGCCACTATATCGTCTGCATCAACCCGAATAATTCGCTTAAAACGGCAGGCGCGAATGCCGGTGTTACAGGCCTTTTCCAAACCAGAATTGATCAATTTAATCGGGAAAATATTTTTGTATTTCTGTCGATATGATTCGATTAAATTCCAGGAATCATCCGTGCTGCCATCATCCACACAGACAATTTCAAATTGAGTGGGATCATAATCCTGAGAAACAAGAGGGGTTAAGCATTGGCTCAAAAACCTCTCGTAGTTATAGTTTGTAACAATAAAAGAAAAGGATTCCATTTCCATTGAGAATAATTACTGAATCGATTCCGGCGAAAAAGCCTCACCGGCGGGAATATCAACTTTACTTTTTCTCCCAATAATTTGATCGATTTTGGGCGGACGAAAGGCACCCGGTTTGACCGGGCGCAAAACAGCAATGTCGTTTTTAGAGATGATTTCCCCAGCTTTTATGTTTCGGACAGCCCGACAACAACGCCGTTGGATCAAATAGGTCTGTTGTTCATTTTGAGAAACTTTTTTTTCAGAACTTCCCAATGCCGATTCCAATTCCCGAGTCCGATCAACCATTTCGCGCCAATCCCCTGGTTCCATTGAGAAGGCGTGATCCGGGCCTTCATTTTTCCGACTGCTGGTAAAATGCTTCTCGATGGCTCGAGCCCCTAAAGCGACAGCGCCCAGAACCGTGGCTGGACCCGACGTATGGTCACTTAAACCCAATACCGTTTGTGGGAAAATATGCGAATAGGTTTTGAGGACGTTCAAATGAATGTGCCCGAAATTATCCCGGCTTCCGGTGTAGTTCGTGTTGCATTGCATAACGCACAGGTGCGAATTTTTTTTGAGAATTAAATCCACAGCCGCTTTTACTTCTTCCATGGTCGCGGCTCCCGTGGCCAAAAGGACGGGCTTTTTCTTTAATGACATTTTTTCAATAGATTCCCACCAATCAATATCCCCCGAACCAATCTTGTAAGCGGGCACGTATTGATCAAGCATTTCGATCGCTTCCAGATCATAGGGAGCAGAGAAAAAATGAATTCCTAGGCGATCGCTTTCTTTTTTTAGGTCCGGCGTCCATTCCCAGGGCAGACTGGCTTCTTTATATACCTGGAAGACAGATTTACTCCATTTAGACTGATGCGAAACCTGATCCCCCATTGATTTAAACCCATAATCGCTGACAATCTTTTCAGCTCGGAAATGTTGAAATTTAACCGCATCGGCTCCCGCTTTTTTCGCTAAACCGATGAGGTCAATAGCTTTGGACAACTGGCCATCGTGATTCGCCGCAATATCGGCGATAAAATAAGCGGGATAATCCAATCCAATCTTTTGCCCCTCTATTTCAATGAAAGGATTTTTTTCAATTGATATCGGCAACTGACTTCTCCTCTTTTATACGGACCTTAAAATCTCTGGCTAATTTGAAAACCGTTTCCTCAAGAGTAGGAAATCGCCGCCCCAAACTCCGTTCAGCTTTATCGACATTGAGACCAATGTAGCGGGGACGGACCGGTTTAAGGTCTGAGTCGGCCATGTTTCCTTTTTTTACTTGAGAAAAATCAGCATGCATGGCCCTAGAAAGCATATGTCCGAAAATAAATTTAGATGCTGGCTCTCGTGATGCGACATGAAAAAGGCCTGTTAATTTTGAACCCAGCATTGCTGACATGATGTCGGAAAAATCATCCACGTGCATAGAACTGGTGACATAATCGTCAAAAAGCGTGATCGACTTTTTCTCCCCTATCGATGACGTTATCCACTCGCCAAAGGTGGGATGCCCCTTTCGATCCCTAAATCCCACAATATTGGTCCGGAGAACAAGGGCGTTTGGATTCGTTAACGACAAATTTTCTCCCTCAAGTTTAGACCGGCCATATTGATTGAGAGGATTTGGTTTGTCCGATTCCATATAGGGAGAATTCTTTTGCCCATCGAAGACTTGATCGGTTGATACCTGGAAAAATTGAGCTCCCACCATCTTTGCTGTTCTTGACATCACGCCTGGAAGCCAGGCATGCATACGTCTGGCCAGCTCAATATCTGATTCACATTTAACCAAATCGACCAATGCGACACAGTTGATAATAACGTCTGGCTTAAAACTCTTAATGGATTGGACGGTGTTTTCTTCTGAGTTCAGGAGATCCAGGACTTCATGAACGTAGTGACTCTCTAGCCCCTTCCAAAACGCCGATGGCTGGAAAGGGGAAGGAGAAACTCCTCTTATATCGCGGCCGGGATCGGACCCGAATTTTTGAACCAACGCTTGGCCCAATAGGCCGCTGTCTCCCGCTATATATATCTTCACTTCAAGCGTGAGCCGTTTCCTGAAGTTGAGAAACGCTTAACCATGCCAGAATAATTCTTTTATTTTTCACGTTAGGTTTTGGGAGCTGTAAATTTTAAGGGTCGGAAAACCGGCTCTACCATTCGACCGTGAATCTTTGAAAGGACATTGTTTGAGGCAATGGATTTCTTTATTATCCGGTGAACTTCCGCATAAACATCGAGAGTCTTTTTAATATCTGCCTCGGAATGACTGAAACAGATGTTTTGTGCACCATGTGCCAAAATTCCCCTGGCGATGGCTTCTTGCTGAAACAAGGTGCGCAAAGCAAGCGCGCTGGTATTTTTTGTGTCTTCAAAGAGAATGGCGGTGCGAGGCCCGATTCCGCCGCAGCGTGTCACATCCTGAAGGTCCAAATCTTGCGCCAACTTGTTGTAGCCATTTTTCAGTTTCTCGCCGAGCCCCCATATTTTCTTAAGCGTTCCAGGCTTTTCAATTTCTTTGATGGTGGCCTTCGCAGCCGCCAAGGAAAGGGCTTCACCTCCAAAGGTAAATGAGAAAAATACCTCATCAAAAATAGCCATAAATTCTTTCTTACCGACGACCGCACTGATCGGCATGCCGTTTCCCATTGCTTTCCCAAAACACGCAAGGTCTGGCGTTACACCGAAATAGGATTGAGCACCACCGCAATGGAGCCTAAAACCCGTTATGACTTCATCAAAAATTAAAAGTGCACCATACTGAGTTGCCAAATCTCTGACATTTTTTAAAAATCCGGGTATTGGCTCATCCAAAGAAATTGGCTCCAAAATAACAGCGGCAATTTTACCAGGATACTGCAGAAAAAGCCTCTCAAGCGACTCTATATTGTTATAAGAAAAAGTTTTAATGAGATCTTTGGCAAATTTAGGAATGCCCTTATCACGCGTGGTGGAAGCGATATACCAATCCTGCCATCCGTGATAGCCGCAGGCGGCAACCATCTCTCTCCCAGTAATTCCTCGAGCAGCCCGAACGGCTCCCGCTGTGACATCCGATCCATTTTTCCCAAACCGGACCATCTCCGCGCATGGAATTAGGCGCTTTAGATCCTCAGCCACCTCCACTTCCAAGGTACTATTTAAACTGAAACTCCACCCTTTTTTCATCTGTTTCTGAATTGCTTCATTCACAGAAGGGTAACCATGCCCCAAAATGACGGATCCCAGCCCCATGGGAAAATCAATCAATTCATTTCCATCGACGTCCCATACATGACTGCCCTCCCCCCTTTCCAAATAAATCGGTGAAACACCAAAAGGAAATTGAGTCGGACCTT
>CAZJOE010000176.1:0-4950 GCA_964547555.1 uncultured Elusimicrobia bacterium
ATCTGCATGGCATCTGGTAAGGATTGTGAATTAGAACTTTTCGGCGCCGGTCTTGTCGGTTCTGATTCAGCTTGTTTTGTCATCGTTTGGTCGGTTCCAGGGCCGTTGCTTTTGGAATTTCCTTCAGCTAATTTCTTGGTCATCAAGGCTTCTTCTTTTATTCGATGTTCGACCATCCATGCTTGGGTTGCTGGTTGGTTTACAAAGGAAGGTCCTTCTTCAATGAGTCCACGGAGAACTTCGTAGGCAGGTGAACCTTTCGCTTTTTCTTTGATGGTTTCTAAGTTTTCCGCGGACTTTTTGCTGGCTTGATAAGCATCTAGGAGGCAGGTTCGCCAGAGCCTGAACATGATCATGAATGCCGGAGAATCTCCTTGTTCAGATCTTTGCCTTTCACTTCCCAATCCATTTATCCAATTTTGGAAGGCCGGTTGTTCGGCCAGTGTGTGCCGTTTTTTTGTTTCGGTTTCATCGTCAAGGTCATCAAAAACCGGAACATATTTTTTGTTGGGGTCTTCAATTTCTTTTAATCCTTCGGGGAAGAAGAACTCCAACAACGGTTTGAACTCATCCGCCTTGGGATTGATAAAGGAAGGATCTTTCTCCAATATTTTTACGGTGTTTTCACACTGGGCATAAATAAATCCCTCTACGACGGGATCCAAATTTTCATTTTTTGCAACACCTTGAATCATATTAAGCGTAAATCCCCATCCCCCAAGCGCTTCGACACGATCCGGAGAAAGAGCGTTCAGCCAAAGGTCTGTCGCCACTTTTTTTGGAACGGAAACTTCTTCGGACAAACTATTCAACGTCGGGACAGGGGCGACACCCAGCGCGCCGGCAACAGCTCCCACAAGTTTTAAAAACCGTTTGCGAGACATAACGTGTATTCCACTTGCACGCGTTGGTGAAGAATCTTTGACTTTAGCTATGTGATCAGCCAGCCATTTTTCATCCTCTTTTCCATGAGTTTTTGGCTTATAAGAAAGAAGAGGGGAGTGAAACAAAACAAGCAAAATCGGGTCTCCCACAAAGTGCATCAAAAGGTCTCCGAAGAAGCCTAAGCGCTGCAGAAAAAATTCCTCACGCAGCGCGTAAAAGTACTGCATACGAGGCGGGATATTGCTCAGGCGTTTGCTGTTGGCCGAAACAATTTTCCCTCGGATGTTCCGCGCCAATATATGGTTTTCATCTATGCTGGTTAGGTCAGAAATATTTTTAAATGGATCAATGACGGCGTATTTACCGCGAGGTTTATCGCTAAACCCCAGTGTGAAAACATCATAAACCAATAACAGGGAGAAAAGCGTCGCAAGGATCGCAAGCCATGTGATGTGAAATAATTCCGCCGGCACAATGATCGCCCCCCAAAAGTACGCCGCAAAGTACGTCAATAACACCGATTTGGGGTTTCCAGAGATCGGTTTAATACGGGTTGTGAAAAACGATTTAAGTTCGGGAGAAAGCGTGCTGGAGAATCGTTGAAGACGGTCCATGGGGATTTCAAGAAGAATCTGTCCGACATATTGACCAATTTGATCAGTGTAACCTTGACTGTGTTTAGAACAAGCGAGAAGTTGTTCAAGAAGATAGGGGAAATTCTGGTTGGAAATACGGCTGATGATGTCGAGGCTCTTTTGTTTTTCGAAATAACCGAAGAGACGGCAAAGGTTTATCATGTCGTAAGCAAGGCGGGTTTCCCTCTCATTGATTTGTACAGGTTGGTTTTTTGAAGCCATTGACAAGGCGCGATCAAAAATGGCGCTTAAGATTTCATTCGGTAATCCTTCATCTGAAAGGATGTCTAACCAGAGGCTGTGAGTGCCTGATGTGATGGTGCCGAGAAGGGCGGCCGCAATGTCAGGATTTTTATAATAAATGGCTCGAAGGGTTGCGGCGCGTGAATTCTCCGTCCCTCTCAATAATGGACCTCCCATTCCATACCCATGTTGAACAAGGCGGGCAATCGCATTGATAGTTTTTTTTGCGCGTTCTAAATCAATTTGAGAAGGCACTTGCCAGTTTGGGTTCCAATGGGATGATTGAGCTTTTTGAAGCGCGGGGGTTTGAAAAAGCGTGATGGTCCAGTGGCCGGGGTTTTGTTCGTCTTCTTTTAGATTTCCTTCGATTTGGCGGGCGGTGCCGAAGGAGGTTTCGGCGTATTCGCCGACGGCAGCCATAGCGCGGACGAGGCGTTCGAAGTCGGGGATCTTCGTGAATTCTTTGGCGGGATCGGTCAGGCGTAATTTCACGCCTCCTTCATCTGCCAGCACCACGCGATAACGTTTGTCGCTTGGCATTTTCATGGTGAAGGACTTGGTTCGTTTGTTCCAAAGAATTCTGGAAGCAAGCCCGGCGAAACGCGGTTCATTGCTGGCCAAGGATTCTCCCAAACCCTGCACGACTTCGATGACCATGGTAGCTGGATCTCCGGCTGACACATTGGAAGTTTGAATCATGAAGGCGTAATCGGAAGGCTTTGATTCAACAAACCAAGGGGCCGGGAAAAATTTGGATTCGTCTACGCTGTGATGTCGCCGGTCCCAAAATGCGCGGGCCGAGTAGCAAGCGGCATAGACCCGTCCAATCGCTTGAAAAAATTGATCCTTACCTTTCACATTCGACATGGTTTCATAAATGCCGGAACCAAAACCCGGATGATCCGGTAAATCTTCCGCGTTGGTCGAAGGCCGAATAAAAACTCCCTTTTCCCAAAGCTTTGATCCCCCACCTTCACGCAGCGGATCTCCGATTTGATATGGGAAGCTTAACCGGATATCAAATATATTCTGAATAACATCCAAGGCACTCGGTATTTCTCTTGGATTTCCCACTCGCAAGCGTTGAATTTCAGAGGTAAATCGTCCTCGGGGATCCAACAATTGTAAAAGGCGGACAACGGTTCGAAACGGAAAGGCGTAACCTTTCGCCACCACCAATCGAATGGTGGGATCCGAAATTGAAGGTGGATTTTGTTCGATACGATGTGCCAATTGATTCAGGAGCGCCGCCTTGTGACCCACCTCCGCTGGGTCGGACATTTCTGGATCTTGGGGCGTGAAAAATAATTTTCCTTCTCCCAATTGAACTTCAGGAAGTTGGACAGTGGGGGCCCGGCCAATTCCCTGTGGTTGAGCTTCATACGCCGCTCTTTCATCTAGCGTTGTATCTTCAATATAAACGTTCTCACCTACAACCTCGAAGGTCACTACTTTTCCATCCCAAAACTTAAGGCGATCGGGTCCTGGCCAAAGCGCGGCGGGCACATTCCACTCGCGAGCGCGCGTTTGCGCGTGAGAGGTCTCGGCTTCTTTTCGGAATGTGATGAGACCTTTAAAAGGACCGATGTCGGTGTGAGAGGTCGGCAAATACTCCATGGCGACAATGACATTGGGAGGCAAATTTCGAAGCGTCTCGTGACTTGGTTCTCGCTCTGTCAAAAGAACCAACCGGGCCGTAGTTTTCCCTTGATGCCGCGCCACCGGTACTGTCACGTGAGAGGCTTCTTGTGCAAACGGAAGAGTGCCCATTAAATATTTTTCAAATTCCTCTGATAAACCGGATTGAATGCGCTGGTAACGTTCAACGGGGATCTGGATTAAAAATTCATAGATGTTCTTTTTGGCTTCGGGGAAAATGGCCCTGCTTTGTTCCGTGGTGTATTCCAGTGCTTCATTGAGAAGCATCGGCAAATAGGTGTCATCGATATGTTGAATAATTTGAAGGATCCGTTGAGGAGGGATAAATCCAAAAACGCCAATAGCGTCTGAAAGGAAATGTTCAATATTAAATGTTATTTCTCCTTCACCAGTCAGCATTGAAATAGTTGTTTGTTGTGGGAAGGAGAGGCCTTTGTTCATGATAGCCGCTGCAATTTCAGGCTCCAAATCTGGAGATCGGAATATCTCTCCCCATATAGCGTGACCATTTGAAAGAGTTATAAAAGCGGCCCCAGCAAGCTCCGGGTATCTGTGGTAAAGAATTCTCAAGAGTTTTCCGCCATCCATATGAAAATATGGTTTATGTGAAATAAAAATATTCCCAAGTCGGTCCCCTCTTCTTCCAAGCATAGGCACATACTCTTCAATCTTTTTGATTTCCTCCTCCGTCGGCTTCGGCCATGCGGGGTTCCAGTGGGAGTGCAAGTTGGATCTGGCGGTTTCTGAAGGGGGAATAAGTCCTTTGTCGACTAGATGTTTATCCTCTTCGGGAGTGAGGTCATTTCTTATTTCCAAAAGTTGTTGCGGGGAAAGCGAGTAGATGGTTTCAATCACATTGTTGGCAAGCAGATTTCTGCGGAGGTAATGAAGCATGCCTTTGAGAAAAGCACCGAAATTTTCTTTTGAAATCCAAGAGACTATTTTTTCTCGATCAGGGACGTCTAAATAACCGATCAATCCTCCAATCGCCTGAAGCGTATAAGGAGTGGGAAATGTCATCCCATTAAATTGAAGTTGTTTATTTTCTTTGGTCAGGACAAACGCTCTATTGAAAAGGCGTTTGATTATTTCTTCTTCCATCAATAAATGACCCCGCAAAAAGAACATCTCCTTCCAACCCCCATGGTAAACAATGCTGCCGATAATGGCGGCTGCATGGTCCGGATACTTATAAAACATCGCTCGAAGAATCCGAGGGTTTTGATTCGTAAGTCTAAAAAACCCATTGCTGGGATTTGTTTCATGAACAACAATGCCCAGAACACGATCAACTTGCTCCAATTCCCCCACTGTTGGCACAGGCCATGTGGGGTTCCAGTGGGGAGGGGAAGAAGCTGGGGATGGGTTTGATTCAGAGGAGGAGCCGGTTGATTCCATGTGGGATACCATGAAATCTTTTATTTGGGGAGCGGCTTGTCTGATGGAGATAAAAGCTGGAATGAAACCGACAAAGACAAAGGGGTCAAGTCTCCAGTATTCAGTATTCCTTCGGATGAGTTGGCGAAAA
>CAZJOE010000177.1:0-4942 GCA_964547555.1 uncultured Elusimicrobia bacterium
CCGCCACCAACGCCAATGTGTAATGACCGATAAATTCCTCATTTTTTCCGTCCAAAAGTGCCGTGACCGCATCTAGAATCTCAACCGGATCGCCCGGTTTTTTATTCCGTGAATCGGTCATCTCATCGAGCCGCGCGATAAGTTGCGAAACTTTTCGAAACCACTGAAACCGCGGATCACTAAAACTCATATTGAGTAATTCATACGGATTAAATTTCCGTCCATCTTGTTCTTCACTGCGTTTGGTTTGATAGTTGAGCAATCCTTTATGGAGAGCCAACAGCTCCTTAATAAGGAGGTTTAATTCGGTTTTGAGATTGGGCGAGATGGGGTTCATTGGGGGATTTTAGTTTTCTTGAAGTTAATTCGTTCATAATTTTTTAGGACGTTCAAATTGGCGTGTTAATAACCCTTTAATGCATAATCCTACTAATTCTAACCAAGGAGCCTTCATGACCAAACGTTCCCGTGTCGCTTTGATCAGCGTCATCGTTGCCTTAATGGGCTTCGGGACGTGGTATTTCTTTTTAACTCCTCACGATATTGAAACGTTCGAGGATGCTGCCGTGGGAAATATTTTTCCAGGAACGGGCGGAAACTTGCAGTTGTTCAGCGTTGAAAACAACGCCTTTGCTGCTGGGGAGAAGTTGTATTACAACATCATTTATAAAGGAATAACCGTCGGACACGCCCTGGTTGAAGTAAGAGAAGGACCCCTGGTGAATGATCGGCCCACCTTGAAATACGTTGCGACGGCCAAATCGACCAAGTTTTTTGACGCCTTCTTTAAAGTCCGCGACGAGAGCGTCTCCACCGTTGATAGAGCGTCCCTGTTCTCGGTGGCTTTCGACCAAAGTCTCCATGAAGGGCGCTATAAAGCGGTCCGAAATTCTGTTTTCGACTACCGGCAGAGAAGATTCGCCTCGGCAGAGAAAAGAAAAGGGGAAATAAAAAATAAGGAAGGAATCATAGTGGCGCCGTTTCATGATGTTCTTTCCGCGCTGTATTTCGTGCGAACGCGAGAACTCACGCCCGGGAAGGATCTCACGTTATCCATTTTCCGCAATAACACCGGTAAACCAGTTCCGATAAAAATCGGCCCGGAGCTGCAAGAACTAAAAACGACCTTGGGAAAAGTTTCCTGTTTGAGAGTCGAACCGATGATTCAGGGCGATTCTCTTTTTAGGTCGAAGGACAACAAGCTGGTCGTGTGGATGACCAATGATAAAACGAAACTGCCTGTTGTGATGGAAGCAACGATCAGTGTCGGCCTTGTCCGAGTCAAATTAGACAAATGGGAAAAGTAACCGCCGACTCATCAGCTGCTCTTAAACAGTAACTCCAACCGAAACGCCCCGGACCATATCGCCTTGCGATGGTCGTCGACGTAAGGCCAATCGACCCCGGGTTCCAATTCGTAAAATATCCACGATCGATAAAAATTGCGGCGGTAGACCACGCTCGTGCGATAGTTTGAGACGATGGTATGCGGCTGCGTGGGTCCAATGGCTTGAAGTCGCAGCGCCAAGGTTTCGCGTGAGGAAAGAAGATAATTCACGTTGGTGGCGCTGTCCCACTCCCAGTCGGGTTGTACCTCGGACTGCCTTCCCGTCAACGTGCTGTCATAGGCCCATCGTTTTCCAGCCACATGTGAGAAATCAAGTCGGGTGGTTTGACCAAATTTGAGATCTTCTTTATAAAAACCAGTGACCGTAAATCGACTCTGCACTGTTTTCGATTTATAAAGAATTTGCCTCCCCCGCAGCGACGGTTCGGGGAAAAGGGCCTTGCTGACCACCACGTCGGCATCGAAGGCTGAATTGAACCATTCGAGCACGTTGTAACGGAAACCCACCCGGGTCCGGGTGGTATCTCTTCCGATATCAGCGGCATTTCGGGATATCGCTAGCCTGTGGGCCTCAATATCGGGAGACGCTTCGTTATCATTTTCCCCAAACGCGATGAGACTGAGCCGCCGTTGTAACGCCTTCAGACGGACTTTCACTCGTATCCGAGGCTTGAACTTGAACCCTTCGTGATTCACCCATGTGTAAGCGCCAATCACCCGAAAATACGATTGGTTGACCTCGAACGTATCTTTCTCCGCCATAAACAATTCGTCCGTAAAAGCCAAAGGCCAGTAAAACATATTGGAAAGAAAGTCGTGAGACCGATCCATAAAGTTCCCCGTGTCCGGAGAGGGATCCACAGGCGGGTCCGCATGAAGAAGTGATGTGGCGCCCATCACCCCAACCAGGAAACTTATCCAAAAAAGTTTTCTAAGCACCCCCTCATCCTAGAATAACTATTAAACATTAAAACCTCTTTTGAGAAGTTCTGTTGCTTTCCCTCTCTACGCTGATACGCGCTCCCGCAAAGAGGCCGCGGCTTGGACCATATTCTTTAGACTGGCCTCAACCTCAGGCCAGTCACGTGTTTTAAGCCCGCAGTCCGGATTGACCCAGACCCGTTCTCGCGGAATCACCTCAAGAATGGCGTGAATCCTTCCTTTTATTTCGTCTACGGAAGGAACGCGGGGCGAGTGAATATCATAGACACCGGGCCCCATCTCATTGGGATATCCGTGGCGCTTTAAAACTTCCAATAACTCCATGCCCGAGCGGGAGGCCTCAATTGTAATGACGTCGGCATCCATCGCCGCGATGGCTTGGATCATGTCGTTGAATTCCGAATAACACATGTGAGTGTGTATTTGAGTGGTATCTTGGACCCCGCTCGACGCGATACGGAAACATTCCACAGACCATTTAAAATAAGCCGACCAATCTGTCTTTCGCAGAGGCAGGCCTTCCCGTATGGCAGCTTCGTCGATCTGAATAATGCCCACGCCCGCCTTTTCCAAGTCCGTCACTTCGTCACGGATGGCAAACGCGATTTGTTTGGCGGTTTCACTTCGCGGTTGATCGTTGCGGACAAAGGACCATTGAAGAATGGTAATCGGCCCCGTTAGCATTCCTTTCATTGGTTTCTTTGTGAGAGACTGGGCATAGGTGATCCAGTCCAGAGTCATTAGTTTGGGACGCGAAACATCTCCAAAAATGACGGGCGGTTTAACGCACCGCGATCCGTAAGACTGGACCCATCCGTTTTCCGTGAAGCAAAATCCCGATAACAGCTCTCCAAAATACTCCACCATATCGTTTCGTTCCGGCTCTCCATGAACCAGAACATCCAACCCGATTTCTTCTTGTTTTTTAACGACAAGAGAGATTTCCTCGCGCATTTTCACTTTGTATTTTTCTTCCGTCAGCTTCCCTTCCTTATAAGCCCGTCGGGCCGCGCGAATGTCCGCCGTCTGAGGATAAGATCCGATGGTGGTCGTTGGAAGGGAGGGCAAGTTTAATTTTTCGCGCTGCACCTTTTGGCGCGCCAAGAAAGGACTATTCCGGCGTGTTTGTTTCTCTTGAATATTTTTTACTCGATCTTGTACGGCCGAATTATGAATAGCGGGGGACTCGGCTCGTGAGCGAATGGCAACCCTATTTTCCTCTATGTCGGCATGGATATAACCAGCCCCATGGTTGACGGCCTCAGTAAGGATAACGATCTCTTGAAGTTTCTGTCGCGCGAAGGCCATCCAGCTCTTGAGGTCACTATTTAGTTTCATCTCAAGATTCAAGTCGACCGGCGTGTGCAGCAAGGAGCACGAGGGAGCGACCATGATCCGGTCACTTCCGATTTTTATTTTGGCCTTCTCCAATAGAGCGAGTGATTTTGAAAAATCATTTCGCCAAATATTCCGCCCGTCAACAACCCCCATGGAAAGCATTTTCTCAGCCGGCAGAAGATTAAGAATTTCATCAAGATCTTCAGGCCGCCGAACGAGATCGACATGCAGACCGTCCACAGGCAGTTGGCAAACGGAGGCAAGATTCTCGTGATACCCTTCAAAATAGGTGGTCAAAAGAATTTTGGTCTCTGAGGCGGATTCTTTTATGACCCGATACGCGTCCCGGCAAAGAGAAATCTCTTCAGGGGAGGCGGCCACAGAAAGGGAAGGTTCATCTATTTGTATCCATTCCGCGCCGGCGGCAGCGAGTCGAGAAACAATTTCTTGATAAACCGGAACCAACTTCGGCAACAAGGAAAGCACGTTCCACGCCGCGTCTTTGGATTTCCCTAATTTCAAAAATGTGAAAGGACCGACAAGAACGGGACGGGTTTTGATTCCGATGGCCAAGGCTTCTTTGAAATCATCCACAGGCTTGGCCCCGATCAAGCCAAAGGTCTGCCCAACTTTAAATTCAGGAACGATGTAATGATAATTGGTATCGAACCATTTGGTCATTTCCATCGCCGGAATATCGATGGAAGCCCCGTTCGACGTCTTCTCCTGCCGTCCCCGCGCCATCGCGAAATAACCGGCAAGATCGAGCGAGTTATTTTTAGCCGCGTACCGATCTGAAACGGCTCCCACCAACACCGCCATATCCAATACATGGTCGTAAAACGAAAAATCATTACTGGGGATATGGGTCAATTTATTTTGATATTGAACCCGCCAGTTGGCCGCTTTGATCTCCTGGGTCCGTTTCAGGAATTCCTGCTCGTTGATTTTTCCAGACCAAAAACCTTCCAGCGCTTTTTTTAATTCTCGATTGGGTCCGATGCGAGGGAAACCCAAATTTGTCGCTATTGCCATTGTTATATCTCCTCAATAAAAATGCCCATTCTTCCACCGAACCATGACGGGACAGAATAGGCACAAAAAAACCAACGCACGGGAAATCCACTGGCGTTGGTTGAATGGAGTTATATTCCTTCCCGCGAAGGCGCCTGTTCGTAATATCGAGCAGACCTTTGATCTCAAAATCGTAGATCGGACTTGTTCCACCTAAGCGGACATAACCGTTGCGGGGCAGCGCCTGAATTTCACAGGACTTCCTCGACTAAGAGATGATGAGAGAAAAGAGCGATTTGA
>CAZJOE010000178.1:0-4935 GCA_964547555.1 uncultured Elusimicrobia bacterium
AGGCGCACAACCGAGAGAGGATTCATTTGTGGGAAAAGTGACACCACATCAAATAAGCGGCCCGCCAAGAAGTAATAGGTGACCGGATGAAACCCTTCATAGCCTCCATAACTAAACGGGCTGGTCCAGTGAACGGCCATGTGGCGGAGATAAGCAATGTGTTCAGGCAGGTCGTTGGTATACATTCTGTTGGGGAAGTGGTGCAGCCAAAAAACATAATAGCCTTGGGCCAAGGAAAGCAATATTTTTGTCGCTAGAGAAAATCTCAACCGGGTCATGAGCGCCCATAGAAATAACACCCATAAAATGAGGAGTCCCATCCCCACCATCGTAGAAACTCCCTGTTTTCCCAAAATGACGGTTCCCACCTTGAGTTCCGGTGGTGTCCTATCAGGCGGCAGAGGCGCGACTTCCACGGTGATTTCATTTTGTCCCAGCCGCAGATAAGGGTGGAGATCCATCTTGATCCGTTCGTAACAGACATTTTCCGAACGGGTGTCTTTGAACGCAATTTTCTGTCCATTCAAATCAAAATGGCCGGCCATGCAAACGCTTGGTTCAAAATAAAAAAGAGTGTTCTCCCAGCCGTTGTAGGTGACAATGGTTTTGGACAATAAACCGGCGGAGTCCGCTTTAATTCCGGGCTGGACAAAAAGCAGCAGGCAAATTAAAAAAACCGCCGAAGACAATCCGGCGGTCATCCAGAGAAGTAATTTTTTATTTCGATTCATGAAAGGCCATATTGGCAATTTTTGTAGGATCGTTACCAATGAAGAAAAATCGTCACACTCCCGTTTCCCGTCGGTCTTCGCCGCGTTTGTCCCTTTGGGGGGCCGGCGTTGGCGCGGTCTTTATTTTGTTTTCAGTTACTCTTTCTCGCGAGTCGACGAAATTTGATTTTCGCCAATTCGGGGAGCTGCCCGTTTTAAGCGGAGGCCGGGTCAAACCATTGGATACGCTGGCCCGTTCTTCTCTTTTAACGCTTTCTGGAAAACAAACAGTTCGCCAAGACAAAGAAAAAATATCCGCTCTCAAATGGTTTATGGAAATGATCAGCCTTCCCTCATCCGCCGATGAACGTCCTGTTTTCCGGATTGATGATCCTGATGTTTTGGGCTTAATGGCCATCGAGCAAACTAGCAAACGTTATTTTTCTTACGCCGATCTCAATCCGCATTTTGCCAACATCGAACAGCAAGCGGTCCAAGCCAACCAACTTAAATCCGATCAACGTTCGCGTTTTCAAGGAGCCATCCTCCATTTGCATGGGAGGCTCCAACTTTATAACCGCCTTCAAAATACATTGGACCGCTCGGGGCGGGAGAAATCACTTCAAAATTTGGGACAGGTTTATGAGCATCTAAAAGGGCTTATGGCCGCGCACGTAAACCGGCAAAAGCCCAAAATGAATAGCGAAGACGTCAAACATTTTTCAGATATCCTCAACGAATACAGTTTTTTAAATCTAATGGCGGAATTCTATCCTCTGCCGACAACCGGCAAATCTTCGAATGAAATCATCTGGATTAGTCCCGGGCAGTCGGTCTTACAAAGTGTTTCTCCGGCCGGGCTGCATCCGGGACTCGTCGCTTATTCTTCGGTGGCCGATGCGTTGAGGGAAGACGATCCTAATATTTTTAACCGAGCGGTTTCAGATTACACGCACTGGTTGGAGATACAGGTCCCCAACTTCCTGCGCAAGTCCCGGATTGAATATCGGTTTAACCATGCCGCTCCGTTTCTGACCAGCTTGGTTCTCTATCTCATGGCGTTTCTGTTAATTATGGCGTCCTGGATGTTGTCCCGCTCGTCTCTTTCCCAAGTGGGCTATGGTCTCATTATTTCCACTTTTGGGCTTCATACCTTGGGACTCATTTTAAGAATCTATCTTCAGGGCCGGCCGCCTGTGACCAATCTTTATTCTTCGGCCATTTTTGTGGGATGGGTCGCGGTTCTTTTGGGAATTTTTTTGGAGCGTCGTTCTAGAAAAGGCATCGGGACCGCCGTATCCGCGCTGATTGGGTTCGTTACTTTGATCATCGCGCACAATCTTGCGGCGCAAGGCGACACGTTGGAAATGATGCGGGCCGTTTTGGATTCCAATTTTTGGTTGGCGACCCATGTGGTTTGCATCACCATCGGATATGGATCCACGTTTTTGGCGGGGACGATCGGAATCATTTATATCCTGCGCAAAATGTTCGACCCGCATTGGGACGCGGAAACAGGGATCATTCTTGAACGGATGGCCTATGGCGTGGTTTGTTTCAGTTTGTTTTTTAGTTTTACCGGGACGATCCTGGGGGGAATTTGGGCCGATCAGTCTTGGGGTCGCTTTTGGGGATGGGACCCTAAGGAAAACGGCGCCCTTATGATTGTTTTTTGGAACGTTTTCATTCTTCACGCCCGCTGGAGCCGCGTCGCCGGTGAAAGGGGAATCATGGCCATGACCGTGTTCGGTAACGTGATCACTTCTCTCTCCTGGTTTGGGGTGAATATGTTGGGGATTGGACTGCACTCTTACGGGTTCATGGACAAGGCTTTCTTTTGGCTGGCGGTATTTGTTATAAGTCAGTTCGTTTTGATGGGTTTAGCCTATTTACCTCCACAACGACGCACCCTTCGTTCCAAGTCGATCCCATCTAAATAAGGCTTCTTAAGGAGATCCGCATGTTTAAACAATTTAAAGAATTTGCCATGAAAGGAAGCGTGATGGATATGGCCGTTGGCGTTATCATTGGGACCGCCTTCGGAAAAATTGTGGCTTCGCTGGTGTCGGACGTCATTATGCCTCCCCTCGGTGTTTTAATCGGGAACGTCGATTTCAGTGACTTGGCGATAACATTGAGCCAACCGCTCGGCGAGGGCAAGGCCGTAACGATCAACTATGGGATTTTCATTAATCATGTAATCAATTTCCTTATTGTGGCTTTTTCAATCTTTCTGGTTGTTAAACTCATGACCAGTTTTAAAAAGAAAGAGGAGCTGGCCCTTCCCACCACGCGAGAATGCCCGCATTGCCTTTCCGTCATCCCCAAAAAAGCGACCCGATGCGCGTTTTGCACGTCGACCGTCCAAACAATTTAAATAGAGGAGATGCTCTCAATGAAAAAGATCGTACTTGTTGTCATCGCACTTGGTTATTTTGCCGCCCTATCCCAAGCGGAAGAGGCCGCGAAGAGTTGGAAGAATGAAACCGAATTGTCGATCGTCAGCGCCAACGGAAACACCAATTCAACATCCGCCGCTGGAAAAGACACCTTCACCAATAAATGGTCAAAAACAGCTTTGGAAGTGATCGGCGGTGGATATGGCGCGAAAAGCAATGAGCAAACCATCGCGGAAAAGTTTTTTGCCAGTGAAAAAGTTTCTTATTCGATCAGCGAAAGGAACTATGTGTTTGAAAAGGGGGCCTGGGATAAAGATCGGTTTGCCGGCATTAGAAACAGGTATGACGGCAGTGTGGGTTTCGGTCGCGAGCTGATCAAGCTTCCAAAAGATCTTTTGATCGGGGAACTGGGAACCGGTTATATAGTGGAAGAACGAGTTAACCAGAAGAAAAATGATTTCCACTCCGGTCGGGTGTATGGGAAATACACGAGAACGATTAGCGAAACATCCAAATTTACTCAAGACTCCGAATACCTTCAAAACTTCGAAAATCCGGATGGTTTTCGCGTCAGAACGGAAACAGCGTTGATCGCCGCCTTGTCGGCCCATTTTTCACTGAAGACGGCCTATGTTTGGCAGCACGTGGGCGTTCCCCCAATCGGATTCCGGCGTAACGATACGACCACCACCGTGTCGATTATCGCCGTTTACTAATACCATGGTTAAACACGGAATCGTCAAGTTCATAGTTATTGCTTTTCTTTTAGGCGGGATGGGACTCACCCTCTGGACGTGGGCCTCTTTGTCTTACGTTTATTCTTCAGGCGAGCGGGTGGGATATATTCAGAAGTTCTCAAGAAAAGGGTGGTTCGTTAAAACGTGGGAGGGGGAGCTGTTAATGGTGGCGCTGCCGGGGACCATTCCTGAGAAATTTCAATTTACCGTTCGGGATGACAAAGTCGCTCAAACCATACAGGGCATTTTAGGCCAGCGGGTGATCCTCACTTACAACGAACACAGAGGCGTTCCAACCCGGTTTTTCGGTGAGACATCCTACTTTGTAAAGGATGTCCATATTGTCGAAGATCCGTCACAGCCGCAGACCTTCCCGGTCAACCGCTCTTAGATATTGACAACCAAGTAAACGATGTTGAAGATCAGGAACGCTTGGGCCGCAATCAAGGCCACCAGATCAAGTTCTAATTTTTTAGTTTTCATAACACTTTCTCCTCAGTTAATTTTTATTTTACTTCTGTTTAAATATTGGCTATTCACTCTTAAAACCGCCTTAAATCAAGATTAAGTTTTCCTATAAATCCTCTGGCCAAACAGTTGCTTGATAACCAATTGGACCCGTTAATTTTCGTTATTTACCGTCAGAGAAGTTCATCGCCAGGGAAATACTTTCTTTCCCGGGTGGAAATTTCCGACGGAACCATGCCCTAATAATAAGGACGAAGGGACGAACGAGTGGCTGGGTTGTTGCTCATTACGCTTTATGACGGTTGTCACATTGTTGTCATCAGATTGTAGGGCTAGGCTATAGCCAAGGAATAGGAGGAAGTTATGAAGAAGATATGTTTAATATTAGTTGGTATAGGTATGTGTCTGTCCACGATGACAAGAGCATTTGGCGCTGTAAGCCCGGAATGTCAATTGCTGGCCGATAAGTTGATAGAGTTAGAGATCAATTACAACGACGCGATCAGCATCGCTCCTCCAGAAAAAATCCCAGCCCTCCGACAAACCTATCTGAACAATTTAGCCGACATTAAAAGAAAACAGGAAACCTTCCATTGTGAGGAGCACCAGGATCCGCCAGTG
>CAZJOE010000179.1:0-4926 GCA_964547555.1 uncultured Elusimicrobia bacterium
CCAGCCAGGGGGCTTTGCGGAAACGATTGGATCAACTCCTGAAATTTTAAAACAGCCGCATAGCTCTGATCCTGGGCCTCGAGCAAACAGGCTGTCTTGAACAGCGCGCGATCCGAGTTTAAGCCCTTAAGCAGAATGAGGGATCGATCCAGGTTTCCCGATTTCTCCTCCGCTCTGGCTTCGAGCAAAACAAACGATTCGGTTTTTTCATAACGCGGCGAGATCGCCTTCAGTCCGCGGAGGATGACTTTCGCCTGATCCGGCTCTTCTGATTCCAGAAACGCGGACGTCAGCAGCAGAAGGAATTTAGGACGGAGGATGGAAGAAGATTCGTCGGAAATCTTGGAGAAGACCAGCGCCTGCGTTTTTTCATAATCGCCTTTATTGTAGGCGTCGACGGCCATGTCAAAACTCTCGTTTGCGCCCGACGCCGGACAAAGAGATAGGAAGAAAAATATGAAAAAAGAGACCTGCTGGATTATAGATGGCAATCCGGCCGGCCTCTTGTCGGGAACGATATGGCTAGGGTATGTTTTTTCTCTCACGTGTTAGGGTTATCCTTGATCATTTAAATTATTGATTGTCCCGTCTTAATTTTTCATTAAGGCAGGACTAATTTCCGGTTAAGTCTTGGGGCCTTGGTATCAAAGTCAAAAAATGGATTCTATGGGTAAATCGTTTTTCTGGGTAAAAATTGGGATGAATTGTACTTTAAAAAACCCATATCCAATGTCAGAGAATTGTAAATTTTTTGACTGTGATAATTGCATTGCTAAAGCAATGCAAAAGAAGCGGTAATTCGTTGGGTGTGGAGGTCGGTTGTCTTGTTTAGTCTTTTTCTGGCGGTCGAGGAGAAGGGAAAGGTGACCCCTTAGGAACCGATACCGATTCCTCATGAGTTCAACTTGCTAGTGCAACACTTGTTTGTAGGCTTCCGCCTAGAGGAGGTAGTTTTTAGGCGAGAGGAAGCTGAATTTTAAAAGTACTCCCGGTCCCCGGTCCTTTTGACTCGGCCCAGATCTTCCCGCCATGGGCTTCAACAATGCCTTTGGTAATGGCCAACCCCAACCCGGACCCTTTATGGGAAGATCCTTGGGGGGTCACATGGTAAAAACTCGAGAAAATATTCTTAAGATGTTCCCCCGCGATTCCCACTCCGTTATCACTCACCGAGATGACCATCTGTTCGGGGGTATGAGATATTTGGATATCAATACGTCCCTGAGGCGCGGCCTTAATGGCATTTGAAATTACGTTGGTGATCACCTGTTCCATCTTTTTTTCGTCACAGAAAAGAGAGGAAGCCGGGCCAGAGATAGAAATTTTTATGTTGTATTTTTCGGCCAACGCTTTTAAGCGTTGAGTCACTCGCTCGATTAAAATCAATAAATCTGTTTCGGTTTTATTTAGAACCATTTTGGCTTGTTGAATGAGAGCCAAGTCCAAAAGGTCATCCACAAAATTCTCCAGCCGCGCCGTGTTTTTTCGAATCATCTCGAGGTATTCATTTCTTTTCGATTCATGGAGGGTTGGTTCCGCCAGCATGTCCACCGCGCTCTCTATGGAGTTGAGCGGCGTTCTAAATTCATGGGTCACATGATTGATCAAATCTCTTTTCATTAGATCCAACTCCGAAAGTAGTTCGTTTTTGTATTTGAGTTCTCGCAGCACGTGCCAAACGGCAAAACTGGTCCATAGAACCGATCCATAAGAAGGAAGTTCCAAATAATCATAAATCCCGAGAAGCGGATATAGAGCGACGGCGAAAAGTCCTCCGACGGCATAAAAAACCATTCCGGTGAAGATAATAATCTGACGCGATTGTTTCTCAGAATTGATACGCAGAAATAACCGCAGGGAGAACCAAATTATGGAAAACATTAAACCAATCAAGCCCACCCTAAGAACGGGTTCAAGGGGGCCCATATCGACAACAACAATCGGTTCGTATAAGACCATCTTCTGAATGACCCAGGGGGTCATTCCCAGCCCGGCGATCACTCCTGAAAAGAGCCATATTTTTCTCTGTCCCTTTTTGGAAAAGGATTGATCAAAAAGATCAGCCATCGTGATCAGAAATAATCCAGGAAGGACCCCCCCGATCCAGGTCAGTCGCATCAGGAACTCGCTACGGAAAAGAAGAGCCAAGGCCCACGTCAGAGAAAAAAGGCAGGAAAATAGGCAGAAATTGCCAATCGATCGGTAATAAGGGTAATTTTTTTTAAGCGAATGCGTCCAAAAAAGAAGAAAGAGGTTCCAAAAGGCGGCGAGCAGGTGGAGAGCGATGCGGTAGGTCATTCCTAATTCGGCTGGCCCCACTTATGCCATTGCGGTCGGTGTGCTCCGATTGAATCAAAAGGATCGCCCCCCCTTCCATCAGGCGAAACCCCTTAACTTGAGTCAACCCCGCCGGATTAAAAAAGATGGCCGAAGGATCATCCGCCACCCCCGCATACGCATTCGCAAACCCAAGAGACCGGGCGGAAATACCGGTTTGATTGGCCAGAGCACCCGAGCCAACGGCGGCGGCTGGGAGGTTTAATCCGCTCAGAATTAAGAAGGTGGATAGGACAATAAAAGAAATTTTTTTCATGTAAGAGTTTTTCCCGACATCGGTACCGGTTCCCATTGCTCACCATTGCGCTTTTGTGCCCACTTCGGGCAACTGCAGTCCGGAACTATTGTGGGTCGAAATTTTTGGCGATTTTTCGGGCAAAATTTTTCTAAGAAAGGCATCTAATGCTTCGTTTTTCCGATGACATTTACGATTTCCGGCGAGAGAACTGGGCTTGTAGGGTGCGTCTTTAGCGGTGGGTGGTTCGAGAGTCTTTTGGGGTTGAACTGCAATAGCACTTATTGCGGACGGGTATCATAGAGATAGCATCTCACGGGCAGTCATTTCCCGTCGAGGCGGGGATGGTTTTGCTAACAAGGCTTTTCATTATGGCAAGGTTTTTCTTGTAACTGTCCATGATTTAATAAGGAAAGCTATCACAAAGCATCATTGAGATGATTGGAGATAGATCAGGGGAAGGGATTTTGAATTGATTTTTAAGCACAAATTTCTGCTGATGTTTGTTTAGGTCACGCCTTGATCAATATGGTTTCAATCCCCCCCAACCGAATTAGGTTCTGTACCCAAACAATTTTCCGTCGATTACGATCTACCTGGTATAATGACCTATCCCCACTAATTCCTAATCAAAAAGTCAACAAAATGAACACACTTTGGATAAAAAATTTCGGCCGGTCTAAGAAACCGATGGCGAGAGCGGTTCTCGCCATGGTCATTTTATGGACTTCCTTTTCTTCGTCCTTCGCCGAAATATCTTTTTGGAATGAAAGGGCTCAAAACCTGCAGGAGAAAAAAGGGGATCAGGAGACGGTTCAACGAACAATTAGTGATCTCCATCGTGGCAACGAAAAGCCACTAGGTTTCAACCTTCCAAACGATCTTGGAACCGTTGCAGAAAACTGGGATGGAGAGATACAGAAAGCAGGAAAGAAACAACCTCGCGTGATCCTTATTCAAGATATCCACGCGACCTATGGCGCCCAGAAAAATATGGCGGCCATTTTACAGTTACTCGCGGACGAATTTTCGACACTTGAAAAACCTTTATTGGTCTGTTCGGAAGGTGCTTGGAAACGAGTCTTCCCGGAATGGCTTTCAGTATTCCCAGATAAGACCATGAGAAATCAGGTATCCGAAGAACTATTAAAAGAAGGAAAAATAACTGGAGAAGAATACCTGGTCATACTTAAGGCGACGGGAAAACTAAAAATCCATGGCGTGGAAGATGAGGAAATTTACAAGGCCAATCTCATGGCCAGATCCCAGGTTCGGGAAGTGAAAGCCGACATTCTCCAACACATTGCTTTGATGAAGAGACGAACAGAAAGATTGAAAGAATATTTGTACGGACCGCCGCTATCGGCGTTGGATCGTAAGACACAGAAATTCGAAGGACAACAGATCTCTTTGGAAGAGTATGTTGAATATTTGAACTTTTTGGTCCCAGCATCAAAGGGAGATCGTTTTCATCAAATTGCGCTATTGAAGGAATTGTTTCAACAGGAACAGAGCCTCCAAAAATATAGGGCTGCGCATGAAAAGAAACCTCTCAAAACAGACGCCTTAGCATCAAGTCTCATTGGAACTCTGGCGGAAAATAGTCCGGAGCTCCAAGAGAAAGCAAGTAGAATTAAGAATTCGGATTTGCTAGCGGACAATAAAAATATTTCCGCATCTTTTCTCTCAGACTATGCCCGTTATCTAAAAACAAAAACGGCGCTTCGGATCGATGTGCTAAATCGAGAAATAGGCGAGTTAGAAAGGGAAGCTTATAAGTCGGTCGCGCACAGTGATAAGGAAAAGAAACTATTGGGAATAGATCGTGTCTTAAAAATGGAAAGCACCTTATGGGACGAAAAGATGACCCCCAGTGATTGGAACAATTACCTCTACTACAGCTCTATTTATTTCCCCTCTTTACAAGATGGTTATCAGCTAGGTGCGAGCGGTTTGAAAGAAATTGAAAGGGATTTAGAGAACGAGGAAAAACGGCTGTCTCTCGCTTCTTATCATGAAGAGCTCAATCAGACTCATTATTATGGGACGAACTCCTATTCCGAACTTAAATCGTTGCAAGAATCTTTCTACAAACTTGCCGAAAAGAGAAATGCCGTGATGGCAGGGAAAACACTAAATTTAGCAAGAGAGGAAGGAAATGATCTTGTCGTGCTAATCGCCGGAGGTTTCCATACTCCCGGCATTACGAACCAGTTCAGAAAAGAAGGGATTCCCTATACAGTTTTAACTCCAAATCTGACTCTCTCTCCACGAGAAAATCAATACGCCAATTTTAGGGATTCCCCTTCGAAACCACCTCTCGCGGACAATGTGAGCGTGAAACAATCGCTGAT
>CAZJOE010000180.1:0-4926 GCA_964547555.1 uncultured Elusimicrobia bacterium
TCTTCACAATTCTCGTTACTCTCATCCGGTCGCCAAAAATCAGTCCCATTCCGCACCTGGGTAACGCTGAATCCAATCTTGCCGCCTTTCGCGCGCCGGATGCCGACGGGGGGTACTCATTCCTTGTCATAGGAGATTCGAAGCATGGAGACGAAATATTCGAATCGCTTATGAATAAGGCCGGCCTCATCAAGGAGATTCGGTTTGGCGTCCACCTGGGCGATTTCGTGGCCCATTCTACGGCCGGAGATTTTGCTTTCTTCGTCCACGAGTACTCTGAGCAGTTGCGGATTCCCTTGCTGATGGTGCCCGGCAATCACGACGTCAATCCGGATGAGGATAAGTTGCATTTGTTCGAGACAGTTATGGGTCGCCGTCAATTTTGGTTCCTATATGGCCGTGACCTATTTGTCTTGGTCGATAATGCGAATGGCCCGGTTGAGCAAGCCTTGCCATGGCTCCAGGAGGTGTTGTCGGCGCAGGCGAGCACGGCTCGAAATATCTTCGTATTCCTTCACAAACCGATTTTTGACGTTGATCAAGATCACGACCGCTTCGTTGTCACCCGGCGAAATCCGACTCACCAAGTTTTTCGAAAATATGGAGTGGATCGAGTTTTTTCAGGCCACTATCATTCTTACGTCAGGCAAGAAGTGGACAATGTGACGTACATCGTGACGGGGGGCGGCGGCTCAGAGTTGTATGGCAAACGGGGATTTTATCATGCGGTCATTGTAGAGGCGGGACCTGAGAGCGTCCAAGAAACGCTTTTAACATCCCCGTTTATGCTCGGACTGGATGATGAAGTGGCAGGTTGGATATATGCTGCATTTTATGTCCCGTTCCGCAAAAATTCCGCCGCTTTTGTCGGGGTCATCGTCATCCTTCAGATAGGACTCATCGCTTTTCTAACCCTTCTCTGGCGAAGGTCCGTCATTCATTCTTCAAAAGCGTGATAAATGGCCGCGCGCGATTTTTGTTTTTCCCCCCGAGTGCATGGACAACGATATCGTTTAGCTTGCTGGTAGGAGGATGCGCCGTTTTTTCTACTCTGAGGGTCGCGTTCGCGGCGGCTCATTGGAGCGCGATTAATAGTATTCCCACCTCCGAACTCTTGTCCTCGTTTCTGCGAGGGGTGCGTTTTGACATCGCGACTTCTTGCCAAATGGCACTGCCCTCCGTTGTTATTGCGGTACTTGCAGGCCGCAAGAAGCTTTCAGTTCCTGCCGCCGCCATCGGAGAGACGATGGCCATCGCTCCGTTCTTGGTGGGCATTTTCATTTCCCTCGCCGATATCCATTACTTTACGGACTCTGGAAGGAGACTTTCCTATGAAGTGTTTTCTTTGGGAAATGACGTGGGATCTGTTCTCAGCATGGTCTTGGCTTATCCTGTGACCGGGCTTTTGGCTCTCAGTTCAATTTTCCTTTTGGTTTGGGGATGGCATCGCTTTCGAGCTTTCATTTCTTCCCGAACAGAGGGCCCTCGCCGTCTTTTAACCCACATCATGTGGCTCCTTGTACTTATGACGGTCATTGTCGTGGGATTGCGCGGAGGGCTGCAATCCAAACCGCTTCGGCCGAGCTTTGCCTACTTCAGTCCAAACCGAATGGCTGGATTATTGGCGCTGAATCCAGTGTTTACCGTGACCCACGCGCTCAGAAAAGGAAGCGTTCAAGTCCCTGATTTCATGGATTCAAAAGCCGCCGTGAAGCAAGTTCAATCTCTGCTTCATAGAGATCGTTGGACATTTCCCCGGCCCGATTTTCCGCTCTACCAAGCGCCTTCGCAGGCTTTTGCTTCGACCGCTCGTCCCAACATCGTTGTGATGGTCTTGGAAAGCTGGAGCGCAGCCGACGTCGGAGCGCTTAATGGAGGAAAAGGGGTGACGCCCTCCTTCGACGCTCTTTCTCGGGACGGTCTTCTGTTCGAGAATTTTTTCGCGGTGGGACATCGATCCACGGATGGAATCACCGCTGTCTGCCTTTCGCTTCCCACTTTCGAAGATCTGCAGATCATCGGTTCATCGCTTGAACAGAATCGTTATCGAGGCCTCGGCCATCTTCTTCGCGAACAAGGATATTCGACGCTTTTCCTGCACGGAGCAAAAACCGGGTCCATGGGGCTGAACGGGTTTGCCCGGGTGGCTGGATTTGAACGATATATCGGCAAAGAAGATTTCAAGCTGAACAAGGGAGACGCAGATGGGACGTGGGGGGTCTTCGATCATGTCGCCCTACACCGGTTGAACACGGAGTTGCGAGGTCTGCCGCAGCCGTTTGGAGCGCTGTGGTTTTCTCTAACCTCTCATTCTCCCTATGAGGTTCCATCAAGTTCGTATCGTGTGACGCCCAAAGACGTTCCCGATCATCTGTTCATGGATGCGATCCGTTATTCGGATGATAGTCTGGGAGAATTCTTCGAAGCCGCTCGAAAGGAGACCTACTTCTCGAACACGATCTTCATCATCATTGCCGATCACACGGCAGGATCGAAGTTGCGCGGAACCTATGAACGATACCGGATCCCATTGCTCATTTATTCGCCGGGTCGAATTCAGCCGGGGCGCGTGCCTGCCGTAGGGAGCCAACTCGACATCATCCCCACGATCCTGGATTTGACCGGAACGCCAAGTCCTCATCATGCGATGGGCCGGTCCCTCCTGGGCGGTTCAAGGAATCGGTTTGCATTTGTTGATCTGGGCGGAGCGCAAGGATGGATCGAGCGCGAACGCTTGACGCTTCTCGAATCTTCGGGACGTAATGTGAGTTACGATTGGAAATTTGATCCTTATGAAGCTTCGCAGGTCCCTCAATCGGACTCGTCCATCACCTCTCTCAAAGCCTACATACAAGTCGCGAAACGCGCGGTGCTTACCAACCGCCTTTGCCCAGTGGAATGAAATGAATGGAAATGGGGTCAAATCTCCAGTGTTCAGTTTGTGTCATGAAAAGATTATTGCTGGATACTGAAAACTGGAGATTTGACCCCCTTTCTTTGACCCCTTTCTTTCATAGGAAGGGTAAGGCCGTCACCAACTTCAAGCGCACGAAGACAGGCCATCCATCCACGCGGAACCGCAAGTGGCCCAACCCTCTGGCGATTCAGCTTGCAGAGACTTTTCGAGTATGAAATTAATTTTTATGAAACGTCCGTTCTTCACCGTTTCTTCTGCGGTCGCGCTCAGCGCAGTTATTTTTGTCGTTTTCTACAACACAGCTTTTTTTAAACATCTGCTTCTTGTTTATCCGATATCAATAAGAAATGTGCTTTTTGCCGCATCTTTATGTTTGACCTTGATGGCCGTCACTCATATTGTCCTCTTTGTGTTCGCGTTCCGGTTTTCCACAAAGCCGATATTGATCGCGGCGTTCCTCTTATCGTCTCTCGTCAGCTACATGATGAACAGTTTTAATATCGTCATCGATCACGAAATGCTTGTGAATTTTATTTCGACAAACCGGGCTGAGGCGGCCGATCAAGTCACCATCAAAATGTTTTTTTACTTCCTTTTTTTGGGGGTGGTACCCTCGATCTTTGTCGCTCGCATTCAGTTGGAACATCGGCCCATTCGAAAGGAATTGATCCTTAAATTAAAGTGGATCGGTGCGTGCCTCCTCCTGGTTTTATCCCAGCTTTTATTGATGAATCGGCAATACGCATCCTTCCTGAGAGAGCACAAGAACCTCCGTGCCTATTTCAATCCTGTGCAATGGATTTATTCGGTTGGAAAAGTGTCCACCCGATTTCCCGGGCGGGAAAAGCAGCTTAAATTAATGGGGTTGGATGCGCGCATTCCATCGACAGATGTAGACCGCGAATTAATTCTCCTGGTCATTGGAGAGTCGGCCCGATCGGACCGATTATCCTTGAATGGGTATCTTAAAAAAACCAATCCATATTTAGAAAAGGAGAACTTGGTTAGTTTTACTCATGTGGAAGCGTGCGGCACTTCGACGGCGATCTCCGTGCCGTGCATGTTTTCTTTATTTTCGCGTGAAACTTACAACGATCGGTTGGCCCAATCCACCGAAAATTTTCTGGATGTCTTAAGTCACGCCGGGGTTCACGTGCTGTGGCGGGATAATAATTCAGATTCAAAAGGCGTGGCAAAACGCATTCCGTTCGAAAACTTTCGGTCCCCTGATACAAACCCCATTTGTGATAAGGAATGCCGGGACGAAGGAATGTTGTCGGGGCTTCAAGAATATGTCGAAGCCAATCAGCACGGAGATATTTTGATCGTCCTTCATCAAATGGGAAGTCATGGCCCCGCTTATTACAAACGATACCCGGATTCATTCGAGGTTTTTAAGCCGGCATGCCAGACAAATCAATTGGAAGAATGTTCCAATGAAGAAATAAACAATGCTTACGACAACAGTTTGCTTTACACAGATTATTTTCTATCCAAAGCGATTTCCTTTCTCAAGGTCAACTCCAATAAATTTGAAACAGCTTTAGTTTTCATGAGCGATCATGGTGAATCGTTGGGTGAAAAAGGCGTTTATCTGCATGGATTGCCTTTTTTTATGGCGCCTGAATTCCAAAAAAGAGTGGCGACCATTTTTTGGTTTGGACCCGGTTTTGACGACGTGGATCAAACTGCTTTGAAAGCTGTATCGGGAAAAAATTGGTCTCATGCTAATCTTCCCCACACAATGATGGGGTTGATGGAAATTGAGACATCAGCCTATAACCCTCAACTGGATATCTTGCATGTGTCTGGAGCGCGGATTATTCAAGTTATTCGCGAAGCGGGAATTGGGCAATAAAGCGTGATTTATTTGGGTTTACATGGCAGATGGCGCCATAATCACGCCGGTCACGGCCACAACCGGCCAGACAGAGATGGGGTCAAATCTCCAGTATTCAGTTTGTGTCATGAAAAGATTATTGCTGGATACTGAAAACTGGAGATTTGAC
>CAZJOE010000181.1:0-4893 GCA_964547555.1 uncultured Elusimicrobia bacterium
TAAGAATATCGACGGGAATTCCCCGACCGTCATCTTCCACGGAAATGGTTCCGTCTTCACGAATGGTCACGTCCACGTTTTTCGCATAACCGGCCAACACTTCATCGATGGAGTTGTCGACGACCTCATAAACAAGGTGATGAAGTCCGCGCGCATCTTGCGGACCGATGTACATACCGGGACGTTTGCGAACAGCCTCGAGACCTTCGAGGACGGTAATTTTCGACGCATCGTAATCGGACGCGTCTTTCAAAGCAGGCAAAGCCGGAACGTCGGCTTCGGATTTAGATTTGGCCACTGGGTGAGTCCCCCTTTTCAAATTCAAATTGAATATCAAGCACGGCCTTTCGTCCGAGCGATTGATTGATCCTTTGCAAGATCCGGTCTTTATAAAACATCAGTTCCTGGCGATGCACGGCGGATGGAACTTTTACGCAAATCTTTCTTCCCTGCAGGGCCACGGCTTCGCAGCCCCGCACATAAGCGCGCGCTTCTTTGTCCCAAATTTCAAACACGCCGTAAAGCGCCGGATCAAAACCCAGGTATCCCAAAAATCCTTCCACGGCATTCTGCGCAGAATGGGTGTACTTCTCACCGGGTTTGAGATAAGGCCGGACCTTGTGCATGTTAATTCGCTAGGACGAGATCAGAAATGGAAGGAGTCATACTACTTTCTCTTTTAATCCCTTCTTGATTCACCTTAAAAATCGATGCGGGCAGCGGCCTATGCCGGGGCCAAGCTTCCAGTCCCGTCAGCGTCACAAAACATTGGCCGGTCCGCGAAAGTTCATCCAATAAATGCTCGGCCCGTTTGGTGTCGAGCTCGGACAATACATCATCCAATAAACAAATAGGTTTCTGGCCCAACTTTTCTTGCACGTAAGGAATTTCCGCCAACTTAAAAGAAACAGCGCACGTTCTTTTTTGTCCTTCCGATGCAAATGATTTCGCGGGACGACCGTCCATTTGAAACAAAATGTCATCTCTTTGTGGACCGTGTAAGGTGGATCCCACCGCAATTTCTCGCTCGCGAGTGATTCTTAAATCTGTCATCCATTTTTCTCTGGTGGATAAGTCCCAGGGTCCCACAACGGATGGTTTATAAATAAGTTCAATCGCTTCTTGTCCCACACTGACCCGGTCATACACGCGCGAAACGCGAGGGGAAAAATCTTCCAAGAAAGCAGCTCTCTTCGCACAAACAAGAAGCCCTGCATCAACCAATGATTCATCCCAGGCATTCAATGTATCGGCGGGAGCTTGTCCTTCTGAAATCTGTCGAAGCGCCGCGTTGCGAGAGCGGAGAATTTCTCCATAGCGGCGAAGTTCAGAACCATAGGACGCGTCCGATTGAATCAAAATCATGTCCAGAGCTTGGCGCCGTTGATCGGGATCGCCTTTCACCATCGCCAAATCTTCCGGAACAAAACTAACCAAGGGAACCCGTCCCAATAAATCTCTGAGTTTAACCGGCGTTTTTTCATTTTCACGAATCAAACGAGGCAGGCCGGATCTTACTTTCATTTCAAGCGTCAACGGATCAGCCTCGGAAGAATCAAATTCAAACACGCCTTTGACCGCGAATCCTGTTTCACCCCATTGAATCATGCTTTCACTGTCCCCCCCACGAGGACTGACGCCGGTCGCTAAAACGGCGATGGCTTCTAGGAGGTTTGTTTTTCCCGCGCCATTGGACCCAAAAAAAAGATTCACGCCCGGTTCGACGTCCAGCGTTAAATCACGATGGCTGCGGAACTGCCGGAGGGTAATGGTCTTAAGACGCATCCGTTGAGGCTAGATCTTCATCGGCATCATAATGTACCGATAATTCTCATCATTGGCCGGGCGCACAACGCCGGGGTTGAGGGGGGAAGTAAGTTCGATCAAAACATCTTCTTGTTCCATCGATTTCAAAACGTCCATTAAATATAAAGGATTGAAAGCGATATCGAACCGAGCTCCTTCATAAGACACCGCCAACTCCGATTCAACTTCCACACGACCTTGGGCCGCAGCTTGTATCTGAATAACACCTTTATTAAGAATCATTTTCACGGAACCCCCGCGCTCCAATGTTCCGACCGCGGCGCGCGTCACCGAAGAAAGAAGTTCGGTTCGTTTTAATTTCAATTGGATGTCATGAGTTTTGGGAATCACTTGTTCAAAGTTCGGGAAGTGCCCTTCAATCAAGCGGGACAAAATAACGGTCTCTCCATTAAAGAAACTGGCTTGGTTATCAGAGAAAAACACGCCAATATTTTCTTCAGTTGTTTTTTCATCAGCCAACATACGAATTAATTCTTGAATGGCTTTGGTGGGAATGATCACTTTAATTTGAAGTTTCTGAGAAGGAACGGGGCGCTGAATAAAAGCCAAACGGCGTCCATCGGTGGCCACGGCGGTGGCGGTTCCATTTTCAACAATCAAATGAATCCCATTTAAAACATAACGGGTTTCATCGGTTGAAGCGGCAAACACGGTTTTTTTAACAATCTCTCTTAAAAGGTTTCTTGGCACTGAAACAGCTTTGGTTTCATCGAATTCAGGAAGGACTGGATAATCTGTTTTAGGAAGACCGGTTACATTCAGTCTATCGCGTCCGGAACGAATTTCGATCTTATTGTTTTCTTGGACTTCAATTTTAATTTCTTTGCCGTCATCCAATGTTTTTAGGAAGTCTGAAATAATTTTGGCGGGAACGGTAATGGCGCCATTTTGAAGAACATCGGCTTTAACCCAGGTCCTAATTCCCACTTCAAGATCGGTGGCTGAAAGACGAAGCCCTTTTTCTGTGGCTTGAAAAAGAATGTTGCTTAAAACAGGAAGAGTGGACCTCACCGAAATAGCGGTTTGAACAATCTGAATGCCTCGTAGTAAATCTTTATTTGATATGTGAATTTTCAAAAATTCATTCTTACTATCTGTTTGTTTAAGATTAGTCGTAGTAGAACCAGTGGTGTTGATAGGCATAATAACAAGGCTCCTTCTCTCTAAAGTAATTGGTGGCAAGCGTTTTTAAAGACAAAATTCTATACAGAAACAAGTGGATAACTATTAGATCTTATCAGAGTTGTTCGCTTGAAATAATCTTATCCACAGGACCGAACAACTTATGAAGAATGAACTCACACATTATACAGGTTTTACGAAGAGGGAGAAGCGGGAAATTGACGAACTCCCGACGGTATTTACTGAGGGGTTTCCAACAGACTTTCTTCACGAATGTCTTGGGTGATTTTGTTAAGAAGAGCCACAAAATAAGGGTCTCCGCTTAGCTTTCCTTTTATTTTATTGCAGGCATGCATGACCGTGGTGTGATCTTTTCCCCCGAAACCCGATCCGATCTCCAAAGTCGAAAATTCAGTGAGTGTCCGGGCCATATACATGGCGATTTGGCGAGGGAAGGCGATGGCGTCGGTCCGACGCTTGGACTTCATATCGCGTTGGTCTAAGTTGAAATGTCGGGCCACCACGCGTTGGATTTGATCCAAGGTAATGTGAACCGCATGCTCAGGCGCATTCAGAGTGTCTCTGAGTACTTTCCGCGCCGTATCAACCGTTAAAGGGTCGCCCGTGAGGGTCGCATAAGCCACAACTCGCGTGATCGAACCTTCCAATTCCCGGATGTTGCTCTTGATATGAGTGGCGACAAAAAGAATAACGTCATCGGGTACTTGAAGATTGGCCTGTTCGGTTTTTTTCCGCAGGATGGCGATCCGAGTTTCCAAGGTTGGCGGTTGAACATCAGCGATGACGCCCCATTCGAACCGAGAAACGAGCCTGTCTCCCACCAAATTTTCTTTTGGAGGGCGGTCAGAACAAATAACGATTTGTTTTTTAGAGTCGTAAAGTGAATTGAAGGTATAGAAAAACTCTTCTTGAGAAGAATCTTTGCCCATGAGGAACTGAATATCATCAATAAGGAGGCAATCCACGTTTCGATATTTGAGGCGAAACTCTTTCATGCGCTCAAACCGCAGAGCATCAATGAATTCGTTGATGAATCGTTCGCAAGAAATGTAAATGATTCGAGCTTTTGGCCGGTTTCTTAAAACTTGGTGACCAATAGAGTGAAGAAGGTGCGTTTTTCCAAGTCCCACGCCTCCATATATAAAGAGGGGGTTGTAAGCGCCCCCCGGATCTTTGGAAACGGCTTCGGCTGCCGCTTCGGCAAACCGGTTGGAAGGACCCACGACGAAGGTATTAAAGTCATAACGCGCATCAATTCGAAGATCGTCATCTGAAAGAGTGAATTTTCCAGGATTTTTTTCTTGAGTTTTTTGAAAGGCTGCCTTTTTTTGAAAATCATCAGTCTGAACGGGAGGAAGAGGCGTATCGTCAGCCTGAATTTCAAAAGCCAACCGGGCCGGCCGTTCCGTTACGGAGGACAACAGCACTTCAATTTTTTGTTGATAGTGGGTTTTGATCCAATCGGAAAAGAAACGGTTGGGAACGCGGAGCGCGAACACGCCGTCGTCGCGGCGATCGAGAGAGAGAGGTTTCAGCCAAAGGTCAAACGTCTCGTCTTTTAACTCGGGCTTGAGCGTTTGCAAAACGTAATCCCAAAGTTCTTCGGCCTTCTTGGTAGTGATCATGGGTCCTTGTGTCCGATTTCTCAGACGGAAAATTGTTTTTTAAAAATGGTTTTGATTGTGAGTCTTAGAAAGAGGGGCTTAGCATAGAAAACAGAATATAGCAGGTCAACAACATTTCTTTTTCGCGCTTGCGAATTGCACAATCAACCCTCCGAAGGGCTTGAGGGAGCGATGTTTAACCTTGATTTCTAGATTCTTTTTTAATCGCTTCAAAATGAACCAAGGAATAAGGCAAACGAAGGGCTTTGCGAAGAATCTCGGAGCGGACCAAATTAAAATTATCCCGAAAAAGGGCCGC
>CAZJOE010000182.1:0-4889 GCA_964547555.1 uncultured Elusimicrobia bacterium
GTTTTAAAGAGATACGCCGAGGCCCTACCAGACAAAAAAGTTGCTGTGGTCGAACCAGTCCATCAACCATTTGCTCCGGCGCAAGGAGAAAATATCACCAGTCTCCCTTCCAATGAAGTAACGCTCCCAAAAAAAACGGAAGTGAAAATAACGTGGTTGGAATCGCTTAAAGCCGCGATCAATAAGAGCTCCAATGTCGCATGGCGAGCTCGTATTTGGATGGAAGCTTTTTCCAGGGGAATGAAAGAACACCCCTTGCTAGGATTGGGAGTTAAAGATCCCATAGTTATGTTGTCGGTTTCACCTTATAAAGATCCCGATCGATTGGCATTGGCGATGAAAAGATTAGAGTGGAAGTATAGTTTCTTGGATAGAATAACCAACCCTTATAGAAAACCTTCCGCAGACGTTAATCCCAATTTGCCCGTTCCCATGACGTGGGAAGAGAGAGATAAAAGCTACTACTCGGTCCATTGGTACGATATCGATCTCCATAATTCGATTTTGGCGATTTTTTATCGGTTCGGGCTGATCGGTCTTTTTGGATTTTTATTAATAGTCGCAACGACGATGATGCGCCTGTGGCAATGCAAGTCGGACAAGCGCGCCGCCACGCTAGTTGTTTTTTTTAGTTGGTACCTGGTCGTGTCAGTTTTTAACGTCGTTCTTGAAGGGCCCTTTATGGGATCTGTGTTTTGGATCATAATGGGCTTGGGACTTTCTATGGCGCGTGAGGTTTCTTTTCAAAAATGAACAGAATAGAGTTGATCCAGCAAACCCTTTCAAAGATCCCCTCTTCTGACCCTTTCATGATGGTGGATATCGGTTCTATGGGGGGAATTGAAAAAGAATGGGAATCCGTTCAAAAACAAATTGTCACGGTGGGTTTTGAACCCGATCCCCGTGAGTTCGCAAAACTTAAAACCGGCCCCAATGAAATTTATTTCAATTACGCTCTTCACCAGTCTGATGGAATTCCTGTGTCTATTTATCTTTCCAAGGAGCCGGGGAAATCCTCTATTTTCAAACCCAATGTAAAACTCCTGCAAGAATATCCTTCCGCCGACCGCTTTGACGTTGTAGACAAAGTGGACATCGCAGCAGAAAAAGTCCGCAGTCTGGATAGCCTCGTTAAATCAGAGGGGTTGGGCCGTGTCCATTTTATGAAGCTCGATACGCAAGGAAGTGAGCTCTTAATTCTAAAAGGGGCTCATCATCTTCTTTTAAATAGCGTGGTGGGCCTTAAGGTGGAAGTTGAGTTTCAAGAACTCTATCAGGAGCAGCCTCTTTTCTCACAATTGGATCAATACGTTCGCGATGCGGGGTTTAACCTTGTCGATATTCGCCGGGTGTTTTGGCGTAAAAATATTCATGCGGATTTCCCAGGCAAAGGCCAGTTGGTTTTTGGCGATGCGCTTTATTTTTTAAGCGGCGCTGCCTTACAAGCCCGGTTATCGAAATTATCTCCCGCCGCAAGGATTTCTCAGGTGTTGGGCTTTGCCACCGTGGCTCTTATTTACGGCGTCCACGACTTGGCCTGTGAGGTTCTGCGAGAAGCGGCAAAGGTTGATCCTGAAAACAGGTCGCTGTTCGAAGCGGTTTCACAAAGCATTTTTCAACATGACCGGTCGCGTCAAATGCCCCGGATCTGGGGAGCGGAGAAAATTTTTCGCCTTATTGATCGAGTCGGGAAGCGTTTTGGCCATCGCCGCCACGCCTTTGCTGAGGCTGATTTGGACCTGGGAAATCAACGGATTGGATAGTCTGGCTGTCTTGCAATGCAAGGGTAAATATTATTCAATCCTTGTCAATTCTCGAAGGAAAAGCCCTCAGAATCAACGTGTCATTAACGATCTGTCACTCGTTCACACGAATAATTTAAGGAGTCGTTGATGCTCACTCTATGGCCGCGTCGAATCCAACATAAATTAACCGAATGGTATTACGAAAACCGTTCCCGTCGGGGACTTCCCGCCCAGTTGCCTTCCGAAATTTCTTTCTTTAAGAAAGCCTTTTCGAGCGTCCCTGGAAAACCACTAAGGATATTTGAGTGGGGATCGGGAAACAGCACGCTTTTCTATGCCGAATATTTAAAATCTCTGGGCCGCACGTTTGAATGGCATGCCGTTGAAAACTCCGATGCTTGGGCCAAAAAGATGAAAGAAGTGGTGGGTGCTCGCGGATTTGCCGATCAGGTCCATATTCATTTGAAGCCCTTTTCAGCTTTTTTTGAAAAAGAATCATTCTCCTGGGAGAAAGCAGGAATTGAGGGATTCGCCCCTGCGACGGAGGAGGAGAAAGCTTATGTTGATTTTCCTCAAACTCTCGGGATTCCATTTGATGTGATGATTGTGGACGGTCGCTTTCGTCGCCGGTGCTTGCTGGCTGCGGCCTCATCTGTTTCTCCGGAGGGCTTGGTCATGCTTCATGATGCCGAGCGTTCGCATTACCATTCTTCCTTGACCACCTATCCGCATCGTTATTTTTTCTCCAGCGGTAAGAAAGCCCCTGGTTCTTTATTGGACGCTAAAGTTTGGATTGGTAGCCCAAAAAATTCCGAGTTGATCCGCACCCTGTCCTCACCCACCTTATGAACAAAAAATCCGTCATCTCACGAATTCGTTCGGGGAAACCCACCATTGGAAGCTGGTTAACGATAGGCCACTCTGCCGTCGCCGAAATCTTGGCGCAAGCCGGGTTCGATTGGCTCGGGATTGATATGGAACACACCACCGTCGATTGGTCGGATATGCAGTCGATGATGCAAGCCATGGACGCCTGTGGCGTTGTGCCTTTGGTGCGGGTCACAAGCAACAATCCCGATTCCATCAAAAGGGCTATGGATGCGGGCGCGGCCGGCGTGATCGTTCCGATGGTAAATTCGACCGAAGACGCGCGACGCGCGGTCGCTTCGGTTAAATATCCTCCCTTGGGAAAACGGGGTGTCGGATTGGCCCGGGCCAATGATTATGGAATGGCCTTCGACCAATATAAGAAAGAAAACAATAAAAACAGCCTCGTTATAATCCAAATTGAACATGTGGACGCGTTGGACGAAATTGAAGAAATTTTTTCAGTCCCTGGCGTGGACGCTTACATGGTCGGACCTTATGACCTTTCCGGATCGTTGGGGCATCCCGGAGAATTTTCTCATCCCCTGATGAAGAAAGCTTTGACCCAAATCCGGCAAGCGGGTAAAAAAATGAAAGTTCCGGCCGGCTTTCATATCGTTCATCCGGACCCCAAAGCCGTTTCGCAGCGGTTGCGCGAGGGATTTTCATTTATTGCTTATGGAGTCGATATGATCTTTTTGGCCACTTCCGCACGAGATGGTCTCAAACAAATCAAAAAATCTGTGAAATGAAGATAATCGGAATCATTCCATCCCGCATGGCTTCGACGCGGTTCCCTGGGAAGCCCCTTACAAAAATAAAAAACGTCACGATGATCGAGCATGTCTACCGGCGCTCGATGATGTCCAAGCTGCTCAGTGATTTGTACGTGGCCACCTGTGATCCGGAAATTGAAAAAGCGGTCAAAGCTTTTGGTGGGAAAGTCGTGATGACAGCCGCCACCCACACGCGTTGCACCGATCGCGTCGCCGAGGCCGTTCAGAATTTGGATGCCGACGTCGTTATTAATATTCAGGGTGACGAACCCTTGCTTCATCCTTCGATGTTGGACGCTGTGGCCCAGCCGTTTATCGATGATGCGACCGTGCAGTGCACGACGTTGATGAAACAAATCGATGAAGAGTCGGTGAACAACACCAATGTGGTGAAAGTGGTTTTCGATAAATTTTTTAACGCGCTTTATTTTTCGAGAGAGCCGATCCCGACCTTTCGCATGAAAGTGAAAAAGCCCGTTTATAAACAGATCGGGATTCTTGCCTTTAAGCGCCAATACTTGATCGATTTGTCGAGGCTTCCCGAAACTCCTCTCGAGCAAGCGGAGTCGGTTGATTTGATGCGCTGCCTCGAAAACGGACACAAAGTCCGGGTTGTAGATTCACCTTATGAAAGTATCGGCGTCGATCGGCCGGAAGACGTTCCTTCCGTTGAAAAATTATTGGAAAAAGATTCTTTGTTTCCGTTGTATGCAAACGGCGCGCCGGCGGGGCGATGAAAGAAAAAGTCCTATTGGCCATCGCGACCATTGAAAACCTCACCGCTCTTCGCGCCGGAGTTTCTTCGGCTGACTTCGAACTATTGGAAAATCCATACGGACGCAGGCTCAAAGCAGACGAGGTGGTTTCATTGGCAAAAGATTGCGTCGGTATCATTAGCGGCCTTGAGCCTTTGACCAGAGACGTGTTGTCACAGCTTCCTCGATTGAGATGCATCAGCCGAATTGGTGTCGGCGCCGATAACGTGGACCATGTTTATGCGGCGGAAAGAGGGATCGACGTTCAAGTCACGCGGCACGCACCCACTCAATCTGTCATTGAATTTACCGTGGGTCTCATTCTTTCCCTGATTCGTCACATTCCACAGTCGGATAAAGATATTCGCGGCAAACAATGGAAAAGGCGTTTGGGCGTGCAGTTAGCTGGGAGAACGGTTGGCCTCGTCGGATTGGGACAGATTGGCAAAGGTGTGGCGCTGGCGCTCTCAGCATTGGGGGCGCGCGTTATTGGATCCGATCCGTTTCCTGATAATGCTTGGTGCGCTGATAAGAAAATTAATTTGGTGTCTTTAAAAGAATTGTTGGCGATAGCCGACATCGTTTCGCTTCACGCGGCCAGCCCGTCCGGTAGCCCCGTGTTGATGGGAAAAACGGAATTCGAAATAATGAAACCGGGCGCTTATTTGGTTAATACCGCGCGCAGCCGCCTCATCGATGAAAATATTTTGGTGGAACGGCTAAAAAATGGATCGCTGGCCGGGGCC
>CAZJOE010000183.1:0-4831 GCA_964547555.1 uncultured Elusimicrobia bacterium
TGGCGCTGGCCTTGGCGATTGGCGAATTGTTTGGAGAGTTTGGTATGGGCCTCAGGAGTTTTCGCGAAGACAATAACGCCGCTCGTGTCCCGATCCAACCGGTGGACCAATCCAGGGCGAATATCATCGGGCCAATCATCCCCGCGAAGTTTCGGAAATAGAATTTCAACGAGTGTTGAACCGTCGCGTTTAAATCCGGCAGGATGACAAAGAAGACCCGCGGGCTTATTAATCACCATAAACGATTTGTCTTCGAAAATAACCGGGAAAGGCAACGGTCCTTTGGAAATAATCGGAGCGCGCGGTTCGGTGGACGGCCATTTAATTAAGATCGTTTGGCCGGCCTTCACTTTGTGGTGCGGAGAAACCGCGTGATCATCAATGGTGATACTGCGGTTATTAATGAGGCGTTGGAAATAAGAGCGAGATAAATCCGAGTACTTCTCAACTAAAAATTTATCCAACCGTCCTTCCTGAAGCGACGTGACAACAATGGCTTCAGGTTCTTTTTGTTTTTTTGACATAGACAAGCAGCGCCCCCCCGGCGAAAATGGCAGCGATAGATATCCACTGGCTGGGCCATAGCGCCTGCCACACGGGACCGCGGTCATCGTTACGAATAAATTCAATTAAAAAGCGAAAACCTCCATAGCTCATCAAATAACTGGCGAAAAGAACGCCGCGCGTGACAACTTTCTTTTCTAGTTTGAGCAGTCCCAAGAAGAGAAGAAAATCTCCGAGGGCCGAATAAAGTTGAGTGGGATGCAACCGCACTCCCAAAGGGGCCAACGCCTCCGGATCGGAAAACACCACGCCCAAAATAGAATCCGTTGGGAGACCATAACAGCATCCGGCAGCAAAACAACCAAGCCGTCCAATCGCATGGGAAAGAAGAAGCGGCACCGCTAAGGCGTCCAAAATGCCCAACAAAGAGAGTTCTTTTATGTAGCTATAAATCGCAATCCCAACAAAAGCGCCGATAAACCCGCCAAAATAAACCAGTCCGCCTTCCCAAATTCGAAAGAAAGAAAGTGGATCGCTGAGGAGTGAAGCGGGCGTCTCCAACAAAATAAAAAATAACCGGGCGCCGAGAATTCCGCTAACCATGATCACAAAAATAAGCTGATCAAAAAAAACCAAAGGAAGCCCCTTGTGCTCAAACCGCCGCCGTGCCAGGTAATACCCCACCAAAAAACCCACCGCGACCAAAAGGCCGTAGGTGTGCAATGTGAGAGGTCCGATTTTTAGAAGTATGGGAAACATTAACCCTTCTTTTTAAAATTCTGCAGCAACAGGAGTCCCGCCCCCACGCAAATCGCTGAATCCGCCACATTAAAAGCTGGCCAGTGATATTGCCCGGCATAGAAATCCAAAAAATCTGTTACGCGTCCGAAAAGAATGCGGTCGGTTAAGTTGCCCCAGGCTCCGGCCAAGATGACACCAAAGACGAGCGGCAGCATCGGGCCTTCTTTTCTGGCTTGATACGCCATCCAAATGAGAATGGCCGAAAGCAATACGCCAACGCCGATGAAAAGAGTGTTCTGCCCCTGAAACATTCCAAACGCAATACCGGTGTTCTCAACATGCGTGAGAGAAAAAATGGGAAGCAGTTTAATTTCTTGGCCGAGTGAAAGAGAACGGCGGACCAGCATCTTGGTCGCGACGTCTAGAAAATAAATTCCGGCGAAGATGGAAAAAAAACCAGCCATTTACCGGGCCGCGACTTGGGCCACCGCTGACAAGCAGCGACCACACAGCGTAGGATGAGACGCGTCACGCCCCACATCAGAACGATGCCGCCAACACCGCTCGCATTTGCCGCTCTTCGTGGCGCGAATGACCGCCGCGTCCGCGCTAACAGAGTCCAATTTGACGTCGGCCATCTGGAAAAGAAACGCCCAATCTTCCGAGCCCGCGAGAATTCTTTTCTGAATGTCGGTAAATTTAGAAAGATTTAGGGTGAGATTGGCTTCCTGTGAAGATTTCAAAACTCCTGCTTTTCTTTCACGGTCTAGGACATCATTCACCATGCCTCTGATTTCCAAAATCGCCGCATACTTTTCATTGAGCTGGGGATCCAAAGTCATCGGATCCAAATCTTTAAAGAGATCAAGGAAAACGCTCTCAGGTAAAGATGAAACCGAAGTTCTTCTCAATTCAAGATAAGTTTCTTCGGCTGTGAAAGAAAGAAGCGGCGCCAAAAGAACCGTGAATCCGCGCGCCAATCGCACCAAGGCGGTTTGAACGCTGCGACGCAAAGGAGAATCCGCCGGTTCGCAATACAAGCGATCTTTTAAAGCATCCAAATAAAACCCGGAAAGTGGCCCAGCAGCGAAACGGTTGAGCTCGGCAAGAACGGCATGAAACTCATAGTTCTCATAGGACTTCAGCACTTTGGTTTTTAGTTCTTCGAAATGAGCCAGGATCCAGCGATCGATCTCTTCCATCTTATCCGGCGCCACTTGGTTTTTCTCCCAGTTGAAGTCCGCCGTGTTTTGCAAAAAGAACCGGAACGTATTTCGGAAACGGCGATACATATCAATCACATGATTCAAAATATCTTGAGACAACCGAACATCGTCGCGGTAATCGCTCATCGCGACCCACAATCTTAAAATGTCGGCGCCATATTTTTTGATGATGTCCTGCGGCGAAATTACATTGCCCAAGGACTTCGACATCTTGTGGCCTTTGCCGTCGACCACAAACCCATGGGTCAAAACAATATTGTAAGGAGCGCGGTCATTCAACGCGACGGATGGGATCAAAGATGTTTGGAACCACCCACGGTGCTGATCAGACCCTTCCAAATAAAGTATCTGCTCAGGTTTGGGTGATGAGAAATATTGCTCGACGACGGAATGCCACGACACCCCGGAATCAAACCACACATCCAAGATGTCGGTTTCTTTTTTAAATTTGGTTAATTTGCAGCGAGCGCATTGGACATTAAGTCCCTTGAGAAGTTCTTCTTCCGTGTGGCTGTACCACGCGTCCGTTCCCTGATCCCGCACAAGCCCCACCAAATGCTGATTGACTTTGGCGTCATGAAGAATTTCTCCACAACCCACGCAATAAAAAGCGGCGATCGGCGCGCCCCAATGGCGTTGCCGTGAGATACACCAATCGGGTCGGCTTTCAACCATGCCTTTGATTCGGTGGATTCCATAATCAGGTTCCCACCTCACTTCATCGATGGCTTTGACCAATTTCTTCTTCATGTCGTCATCGATGCGGAGGAACCACTGTTCGGTGGCGCGGAAAATAATTGGATTCTTACAGCGCCAGCAATGCGGATAGGAGTGTTTGATCGGAACATAAAACACCAGATCTTCGCCCAAGAGTTCCATGACGACTTTATTGGCGTCTTTCAAAACATTTTTCCCAACCAATTCATCGCGCCCCACTTCTTTCTGATAGTTTCCGCGTTCATCGACGGGCGAAAGGACTTCCAACTTCCACTGCTGTCCCACCGCATAGTCTTCCACACCATGGCCCGGTGCAATGTGAACGATTCCTGTTCCATCTTCCATGGTCACATAACCAGCGGTCACCGCTTTGGATGTTCCGCCATGAAGAGGATTGGTTGCTAAAAGGCCCACGTAATCCGACCCTTTCAAAAGTTCTGGAGAGGCCACCGGTTCGACGCCGATCTTTTTCGATACGGCTTCTTTTAATTTGTCGGCGACAATATAGGTATTTCCTTTCACATGGAGAGCGACATATTTCTCCTCAGGATGAAAAGCGAGACCGACGTTGGCGGGGAGGGTCCAGGGAGTTGTCGTCCAGATCAACACATAAGACGATTTGGGATTTGGGATCTGGGATCTGAGTTTTTCGGAAAGCGAATCAGGATTGATCTTGAATCTGACAAATACCGAATCTGACTTCTTTTCCGCATGTTCGACTTCAGCTTCGGCTAGCGCGGTCTCGTCGAATGCGCACCAATAACCGGGCCGTTTCTTTCTAAAGATAAATCCTTTTTCTCGAAGCGCAAAAAACACTTCCAGAATTCCCGCTTCGTAATCGTTGGAGAGCGTCAAATAAGGATTCGCCCATTCGCCGAGAATCCCTAAGCGTTTAAAATCTTCTCGCTGCTGAGCCACAAAGCGCAGCGCGTACTCTCTGGCTTTTTGTCTAAACTCAAGCTGCGGGACCTGATGTTTATTTTTTCCTAATTCTTTAAAGAGCGCGTGCTCGATCGGAAGGCCATGGCAATCCCATCCTGGTTTATAGGGAGATTGATATCCGGAAAGCCATTTGTATTTGATGACAAAGTCTTTGAGAATTTTATTAAGCGCGTGCCCCATGTGAATGTCGCCATTGGCGTAGGGAGGTCCATCATGAAGAAGAAAAACCGGACGGTCTTTTTTCGAGGAAAGAATTTTTTCGTAGAGATCTTCTTTGGCCCATTGCGCGAGATATTGCGGTTCACGCGTGGGAAGGTCCGCCTTCATAGGAAACGAAGTTTGAAGTAAATTGATTGTTTTAGAGTAATCCACGCAATGATTCCTTGTACGGAGGAACGGCCACGCCTTTCTCCGAGATGATCGCTGTAATCAGTTCCGCCGGCGTCACATCAAAAGCGGGATGACGCGCCTGGGTTTCGTTAGGCGCGAGGCGTTGCCCCGCCCAGTCCGTCACTTCGAGGGAAGAACGTTCTTCTATGGGAATATCTTTTCCGGAAGACAAAGATAAATCCAACGTGGAAGTCGGCATCGCCACATAAAAAGGAATTTTGTGATACCGGGCCAAAACCGCGACACCATAGGTGCCGATCTTGTTGGCCGTGTCGCCATTGGCCGCCACGCGGTCGCATCCGACCACGACC
>CAZJOE010000184.1:0-4796 GCA_964547555.1 uncultured Elusimicrobia bacterium
TCCGGCTTCCTCTTGTGACAGTGACACCTGAAACGCGCAAAACCATTAAAGCGGGGCAGCTCGAGGCCGGCGTGAAAGGCCCGGTTTCTTCCCTTAAGTAATTCATGCCCAAGGTTCAATCACCCGTTAAACTCGCCGTTCTCGGCGCTCATGGAAAAATGGGCCAGAGAATTATTTTTTTGGCGTCTAAAGACCCCCGATTTCAATTGAGCGCCGAAATCGACAGATCCGATGATATCGCCGCGGTTTTACCAACAGTGGACGTGCTGATTGATTTTACCGCTCCCGAAGCCACGATTCGAACGGCGCGTTTGGCCGCCAAGGCCCGGAAGAGTTTGGTCATCGGAACAACGGGGTTTTCACCAAGCGCCCTTAAAGAACTTAAAAACCTTTCCCGTAAAATACCCATCGTTTTTTCACCCAACATGAGTGTGGGCGTGAACCTTTTGTTCCAATTGGTCCGCCAAGCCGCAGAATCCTTGTCGCATTACGACATTGAGATCATCGAGGCGCACCACAATTTAAAGCAAGATTCTCCTTCTGGCACGGCGCTTATGCTGGCTGAAATTGCAGCGGAGGCTTCTCATCGCACTTCCAAAGATTTTGTCTATGGCCGCCACGGTCAAGTCGGCGCGCGTAAGAAAAAAGAGATCGGCATTTTAAGCGTGCGCGCCGGAGATATCATCGGCGACCATACCGTTCTTCTTTCCAACACGGGAGAGCGTCTTGAACTCACCCACCGCGCCCATTCGCGGGATGCGTTCGCGTCCGGCTCACTGGACGCGGCGGCGTGGATCTATAAGAAACGGCCCGGCCTTTATTCAATGTTGGATGTTCTAAAAGGAAAATAATTCTCATGCAAGTTCGTTCATCTTTTAGCCAACGCCTTCAAAAACTACCGCCTTATCTTTTCGCAGAAATCGACAAAAAGAAAAAAGCGGCCATTGATCGTGGAGTGGACCTCATTTCTCTCGGTGTGGGCGATCCGGACAAACCAACTCATCCTCATATTATTGAAGCTGCCAAAAAAGCCATCGAGCTTCCCAAGCACCATCAATATCCTTTTGGCGCCGGTTTGATTGATTATCGAAAGGCCGTTTCTTCATTCATGCAGAAACGGTTCAATGTCGCTGTCGATCCCGTCAATGAAGTTTATTCTTTGATCGGTTCCAAGGAAGGTATCGGGCATTTGCCTTTGGCTGTGATTGATCCTGGAGAAGTGGTTTTGGTTCCTGACCCGGGATATCCGGTTTATCAAGGCGCCACTCGTCTTGCTGATGGCGAGGTTTATAACATGCCTCTCTTGGAAGAAAATGGATTCCTCCCGGATTTGGAGGCCATTCCTTCCCATGTGCTGGAGAAAGCGAGCCTCATGTTTATCGGTTACCCGAACAACCCGACGTCGGCTCAAGCCACGCGGGAATTCTTCGAGAAAGTTGTTCGCTTCGCTAAAGAACATTCATTGATCGTCGCACACGACAACGCGTATTCCGAAATTTTTTATGGCACGCCGCCGATTAGCTTCCTAGAAGTTCCAGGTGCCAAAGATGTTGGCGTAGAATTTCACTCGCTGTCCAAGACCTACAATATGACCGGATGGCGTTTGGGGTGGGTTTGTGGAAATAAAGATGTGATTCGACAGTTGGCCACCGTCAAAGACAACTATGACTCCGGCGCCTTTGAAGTCATTCAGGCCGCCGGCCTCGCCGCCTTAACGGGCCCACAAGATTGCGTGGCGAAGATGAGAACGCTTTACAAAGAACGCAGAGATTATTTTGTTCCCGCTCTTAAAAAATTGGGATGGAACGTAAACAATCCAGAAGCCACCTTTTATGTTTGGGCCCACACGCCAAACGGGCTTACTGGAATGGAAACAGTCTCACGGATTCTCGATGAAGTGGGAGTTCTTTGCACGCCGGGGGCAGGTTTTGGTCCTTCCGGAGAAGGGTACGTTCGCTTCGCTTTGACGATGGAAGTTCCTCGTCTTCAAGAAGCGATCCAGCGGATTTCGAAACTTAAGTGGTAATCAGGTCCTGAAACGGTAGTTTAATTTGAAATGTTGTCCCTTTTCCCAATGCTGGGCTGGTCACAACGATGGTTCCTTGATGCATTTCAATAATTTGTTTAACAATGGAAAGTCCCAGTCCCGCGGCTCCTTTCTTTTCTGCTCCTTGCCAACCTGATTCCCAAATCTTATTCAGATTTTCTTCCGCTATTCCCGCGCCGTCATCTGTAATTTCGACTTCAAAAAACCCTTCTTTCTCAGACGTTCGAACTGTGATATTTCCGTTGGCGGGTGTGTAGCGTAACGCGTTCGTGAGCAAATTGTCAAACACGCGAATTAAATCACTTTCGTTTCCTTGAACCGTTGTGGTGCTGGTATGAATATTTCTGTTGAGTTGAATGTTTTGTTTCTCAGCTAGAAAAGAAAATTTCTCCAATGATAGTGTAATGAGTTTGGTGAGGGAAACAGGAGCTTTTTCATATTCTCCGCGGACCGCCCTTAAAATAAGACTGGACCGGTCTCTATTCAGTTGAAAAATTTCACTGATACGCATGGCCACTTCATTGGCTTGATGGAGGAGGCGTTGTATTTTTTCTTTGGGCTGTTTTTCCGCCATCGGCGACGTGGCAAATTCAAGGGTCTGAATAATCGAACGGACATCGTGGGCCATGTCGTGAGAATAGAGAGACGTGTTTCTCAATTCTGTTTCCATTCCCATAATATATCTCATGATTTCTTCTCCCATGCGCGCGAAAGCGGCAATGGCTTCTAGGTCCTCAGCGTTAAAGAGGGAGTTGTCTTTTTTTCGACTTATAACCATCATGCCTCTCAGGTTTCCTTCAAAAATAAACGGGGCACAAACATCGGATTCAATGCGGTTCATGGATTCAATCACCGGGTAAATTTTTTTGTCGGTGTTTAACTTGTTTTTTAATGAGTCAAGACTGACAACATTTCTTTCACTGCCTAGAAATTGAATTAACGGGTCTGTGGAAGGAATGGCCAGCGCGCTGCGGTTGTATCTAAGATTTTGGGCTTGAGGATTTCTCATCCCTTTTTGGGACCTTAGATGGAGTTCTCTTTTAGTGAAGTCGTAAAGATAAACAGCGGCCATTTCAATTGGAAAGGTGTTAAGCATTGAATTCACAATGTTGCGAGCTAGATCATCGTAGGTGTATGTGGTTTCTTTTATTTTTTCAATTTGACCATGGATCGTTTCTTGGGGAAGAGTTGTAAAGAGGGTCTTCATAATTTGAGTAAGAAATTTATAGGCCACTGGATAAATCAGCGACAAAGTAAGAATAGGAAAAAGTAATTTCCAGTTGCTTGTAAAGGGTAACGTGGCCAGACAGAAAAGTATTCCTATCAAAACAGCCGAGGTAGCGTAAACGGCCGATTTTTTGAAGAAGAAACTAAAATCTAAAAGTCCCAATCTGAAATAAATGAGTGCCGAAACGGGAACGAGCAATGTGGAAAGGACCGTGAAGTACGGAGGAATAGGTATGTTGTACCAAAGAAAAAGATTGCTTGATCCGCCTCCATATCCAACGGCGACCGAGAAGATGTACCACTTAAGTTGATTTTGTTCCAAAGGCGCTGCTTTATTCTTTCTTTCAAGAACGAGGTAGATCGCACCAATAATGGGGATGGGAATCGTCAAAAAGAAAATGTGGGTAAAAAGACCCGGTTCTGGCCAAAAAGGAAAATTTAATTTGGGTATTACACCGGTCACCAGGTGGTTCGTGAATCCCGATAAAAATATGCTGAAAGCCACCACATAAAGAAAGACAAGGAATTTTTTACGAGCGGGTGTTTCTGCCTGGAATAGTGTAAGAATGGCGTGGTAATTGGTGACGGGCGCAATGGCAACGGCCATCATCAACCCCTTGGTCCATATGAGAGCCTGCGCTTCCGTTGTAGCCATTTGCCAAAGCATGTAGCAAAAGGCCCACATGCCAATGCTGAACCCGAAGAGGGAGAAAGTAAGAGTTTTTATTCCGCGGGGATTGTGAGCAATCACGGCAAAAGTTGCCGCGAAACTGAGTAAGAAAGTGATCAGCGCCCAAATGGCGTAAAAGTTCAAAGAAGAGTTCCTCTTAAGATCAAGTGGTAGGGGGAGACAAAACCGGAAGTTTGATTACAAATTTTGTTCCCTTTCCAAGGCCATCACTTTGAGCCTCGATTGTTCCTTGATGTAAATCCACGATTTGTTTGACGATCGAGAGTCCCAATCCCGCCGATCCTTTTTTGTTGTCCTGCGCCTGCCAGCCCATTTCCCAAATTTTGTTGAGGTATTCCGGTTCAATTCCTTTGCCGTTGTCGGAAATATCGATTTGGATATCTTTTGCAGATTTTTTAGAGGCAAGGGAGATGTGGCCATTTTCAGAAACATAACGGAGCGCGTTTCCCAAAACATTGTCCACCATCCTTCCTAAGTCAATTTCATTTCCTAAAATCTGGAGAGGTTCGCTACTTAACGTATTTTCAACTCGAACCTTTTTCTCCTCAGCTTGGGGCGTGAATTTCCCGAGGCATCTTTTGAGGACGGCCGATAAATCAACTGGTTCTCGTTCATATTCACCTCGGACTGCGCGCAAGATCAGATTGGAGCGGTCGCGGTTGTCTTGGAAAACTTCATACAACCGGCTGGTCACATCTTTGGCTTGAGAGAGCAAACGATTCCTTTTTTCTTCCGATTGTTGTGTCGCCATGGGAGACAACAGGAAGTCCAAGGTTTGGAGAACGGACCGAATGTCATGGGCCATGTCATGAGAATAAAGCGTGGTGTGCT
>CAZJOE010000185.1:0-4785 GCA_964547555.1 uncultured Elusimicrobia bacterium
GCTTGATGCCGCACTTGACGGGCCGCGCCGCTTCTTTTGAATTCAAGCGCTTCTTCATGGAAGTTTTCCATTGAAGGACCAAAGAGAACCGGCACACGAGAGGAAGCGGGCTCAAGCGGATTTTGCCCGCCCTGGGGATTTAAACTTCCTCCGATAAAAGCCACATCTGAAACCGCGTATAAATCTTTCAAATCGCCGAGAGTATCCAACAACAGAACATCCGTGGTCCATTCTCCAAATCCTTTTATCTGGCTCCACTTGGACCAGGTGATGGAACCGGCCCCTAAAAGCTTTGCGACTTCTTCAAATCGTTCCGGCCGACGCGGCGCGATAATGAGCCGAACTTTCTTTGAGTAGGACTCAGACAATAAATCCAATATTATTTTTTCTTCTCCCGGCCACGTGCTCCCGGCGATAATCCACAATCCCTCTTGGTTCTTAAATAGTTCTTTTCTCTTTTTGGCTTTTTCATCCCAGGAAATGATTTTGAGGCTGTCGCTTTTAATGTTCCCCGTCACTGTCATACGTAAAGAGGACGCTTTTAATTCACAATAATGTTTTCCATCCCGATCGGTCCGAACGAAAAACCATGACACATGACTCATGAGGCGAGCCGCCAATGGTTTAAAAATTTTCCAAAGGAAGACACTTCGAGAAGAAAGGCGGCCGTTGGCGACCACAACAGGAACATTTAAATTAGAACAGGCCTCAAGCAATAGCGGCCAGAGTTCCGTCTCAATGAGAACAAGGGCGTGAGGATTCATGTGACGAACAAATCGTGCGGAAAGAAACGGGAGGTCCAGCGGAAGAATTCGAACGGGAACCGAGGGTTCTTGCTGCGCCGCCATTTTTTCAGCCTCGGGCGTGCTGACGGTGACGCAAAGCGAAACGGAATCCAACTCTAAAAATTTTTTTATCAAAGGCCGAAGAGCGTGCCATTCACCGATGGACGCCGCATGAAACCACAACCGAGGCCGGTCAGTTTTAGGAAAAGGTTTTGTGCTGAATCTCTCTCCCAAATGAAAAGCAGTCCGACTGAATCCAAATTTGAAAATAGCGATAGGGGCCCAAAGGGGAATCAACAACAAACTAAGAGCTCGGTAGGCCAATAAAAGGATCCAACCGATAAAACCCATCCACCAAGACGATTGGGCGGACAAGGCCAGTTCCACTTCATCCTGAATTTTATCGAGCGCCTTTTTGACTTTCCCTTTCGCCCGTTCAAGATCTTCATCCCGAGAAATAAAAAGCGGTTTCCCATGCCCCACCGCCATGCGTCCGAACGGCAGCTGAAGGCGAAACTTGTCCCAACTGTTAAAAACTTTCTCTCGGCTCATCGCCGCGCCCAGAGGGAAAATAGGGGCGCCCGACAATTGCGCGGCCGCCACCACACCGGGGCTGATCGAATAAACCGGACCGCGCGGACCATCCGGCGTGAAACCGGCCTGCTTTCCGTCTTTGAGAAGACAGACAATTTCGCGGAGCGCTTTTAATCCGCCCCGAGAAGTCGATCCCCGCACTGAGTTAAGTCCGAGGCGCGTCACTATTTGGGCGACATATTCCCCGTCTTTGCTTTGACTGACCATCGTGCTAATTTTTTCCCACCGATGAAAATAAATAAGGCAAGCCTGGGCCCTATGCCAAAACGCGTAAATACCCGCCCGGCGTTCTCGGCGGTAAACAAGATAGGAGGGATGGTCTACTTTTTGAGTGAGAGACGTCTTCCCGGCCACATAGAGATAGGCCGAGCCGACATAAGAGACCAGCTTGTGGAGAAATGTAACTTGTGGATCGGATGTCATTAAAACGAAGAAAGAGGTGTGAGGGTTTAAGCGAATCGCTTTTTGGATGCGGAGGCGATCCGCTTTTTCTTTGACGCGGGCCACCAAGCCACGAGATTAATTCGAGTGAAACGCGGCGTCAGATGACCGGCCGTATCAAGACCGATTCCTTCTTGTCCGGCTTCAAGAAGAGTAAGCGCTTCTTGCCTATCAACCGGATCGGGGCATGGCAGGGGATCCGACACTTCGCAATCGTCGCTTTTGGCATCCTCTGTTAAAAGGCGGAAAACAAAATTAAAGGCGAGATCGGCGGATTCTTCCCCAATGGCGGCCAACGCATGCGCACGATTCGTCTCGCCTTTCATAAGAAGTTCGGCAATTTTTTCTTCCAACTGCGATCCCACTGTGGCGGCGACCGCGGAAACCGCGATGGCTTTGTCTCCATTAAAGTCGGCCAGAATTTTATCCAAGGAAGCGGGGATTTCCCCTTTCGTCCAGGTTCGGTAAAAAGCGGACGGAGACAGATGGGCGGTGGCGGCTTGGATTTCAAGAGGAAGTGATTCCTCAAGGTCTGGGGGCAATTTCTTGGAGGACAGGAGAGATTTCAAAATCTTTCCCACCACCGGAAGTCGAGGTTTGATGCGAAACTTTTTAATCTTCAAATTTAATCAACGCCCCCTAGGATGCGGAAACCACGACCGCCTCTTTAACGTCCGACGGCTCTTTATAGATGTCCACCACAGCAGACCTTAAAATCTTGGCTTTGGTTTCATCATTCAGCTTCACGTCCAAAACAGTTGGTGAAACATTGACCACCGTCACAATAAAACCACCCTGAGTGACAACTTTCTCCCCTTTTTTGATGGAGTTCATGAGAGTCTCTTTCTCTTTCTTTTGGCGAAGTTGCGGACGGATCAATAAGAAATAAAACACGATGAACATGACACCGAATGGGACAAATTGAACCCAGGCTGGTGGGGGTGGGCCGTCGGTAGCGGGACGCTGGGCCATGGCGAAAACGGGGCCAGTCCATAGGGGTAATAAAACGGCTGCGGCAAGAATCATTGCTTTAAATTTTTTCATAACTATTATTCCTTCCTTTTTTTATCTGGGCCCAACAGGGACAGGGCCGCGCCCAATCTCACACGAATATTTCCATCATCCAACGTCTTGATGGCCAAACTTTGTGCCGCTCGGTCGGGAATCGCTCCCAAGACGGCGGCGGCTCGAATGCGGGCATCGACATCATTTGATACCAGTGCCGCTTCTATTTGAGAAAGGCCCGATGAATCACCGATCCTTCCTAAAGCTTCTGCAGCGGACAATTGCACGAACGTATTTGAATCTTTCAGCGCCCCTTTTAAGGAAGGGATCGCTTTGTCCGATCCGATTTTTCCCAGGGCCCGCACGGCGTTTTCTTGGACCAACCCGCTGGGATCCAGCATTAATCTTAAGACCGCATCCGCCGATTCCGGCGCTCCGATTTCCCCGAGGGCTTTTGCCGCTCCGGCGCGAACTTCTTCATCGGGGTCGCGGGTCAGCGTCATGATGGCCTGGACCGTTTGCGGATCTTTCATCGCGGCCAAAGATTCCACGGCGGCGATACGAACTGCCTTATCCGTATCTTTAATCGCGCTGGCAAAAATTATTCCTTCACTCTTGTCGCCCATAAGAGCCAGCGCCACCGCCGCCCCATCACGCACGCGTCCATCGTTATCGCGCTTGGCCATTTTCAGAATGGGGACAAGCTCTTGATCTTTTAAAAGCCCCAACGTTTTGGCGGCTTCCCCACGAACTCGGCCTTGGGCCATCGCTCGCATCTTGATTAAAGCGGAGAGGGGATTGTTATCGTCCTTGGGAACTTCTTGCCGGGCCGACATGATTTCTATCAACGTTCTTTTGCCGGAAGGGTCGCCTCTTTTGGCCAAACCGCGCGCGGCCCATATTCTTACATATTCGCTGTCATCATCGAGCGCGGACATAAGAGATTTGACGGCGGTTTCATCCTCAACTTTTTCCAATCCGAGAACCACTTGTTCGCGAATGGCGGAATCGCCGGAGGTGATTCCTTCTTGGAGGATGCTCCAAGCTTTTTTGGAGGCTTTGGAGGGGATGCTGTTCGCCCATACCGAAACCACGTGGTATCCGCCCAAAAGAAACGCCCCACCGAAGGCTAAAAAAGTAAGGCGTCTAACGTTGGCCATTGTTAAATCGGTTATAAAAATCCTGTTTGGTTTGCTGAAAATTACCGTCAATGATTGATTTCCGAATGGAACGCAGCAAACTTATCATAAAGGACAAATTGTGTAAAGTTACGAGCTTAGGCGCGAGGTGTTCTCCCGCTCGGAAAAGGTGGCACAGATAAGCGCGCGTGTATCGTTTGCAGGTAAGACACTCACAAGCCGGATCCAGCGGACGAAAATCTTCTTTATAGACCGAGTTGGTCACGTTGATTCGACCTTCCGATGTAAAACCTTGGCCGTTCCGACCGTTGCGCGTGGGAAGAACGCAATCGAACATATCAACGCCTCGCTCGACACCTTCCCACATGTCTTCCGGTTGGCCAAATCCCATCATGTAATGCGGTGATTCTTCCGGCAAATTGGCGACGCAAGCTTCCACCATTTCCCACATCACGTCTCGAGGTTCTCCCAAACCCAATCCGCCAATCGCGTAACCAGGAAACCCGATCTTCACAGTTTCTTCAGTTGATTTCTTTCGCAAGTCGGCGAAGGTGGAGCCTTGAATGATTCCAAAAAGAAGCGGCTTGGTTTTATTTTTGGAAAGCCATTCGTCATAGGCCACGCGGCACCGCTTCGCCCAACGAATGGTCCGTTCCAAGCTTTCTTCGGTGTCTTTTTTTAAAGAAGGATAGGGAGGGCAATCATCCAGACACATAGCGATATCGGACCCGATATCGAATTGGAAAGCCGTGGTGATTTCCGGTGTTAATTTGCGGCGGGCCCCGTCCACGTGAGAAGAGAACTCCACCCCTTCTTCTTCA
>CAZJOE010000186.1:0-4743 GCA_964547555.1 uncultured Elusimicrobia bacterium
TTGGAAGGAGTGTTGGCTCATGAGATGGGACATGTCCAAAATCGAGATACCCTGATCTCGACCATTGCCGCCACCCTCGCCGGAGCGCTGAGTCATTTGGCCAACATGGCCATGTGGGGCCAGATGCTCGGCGGAAGGTCCAATGACGATGAAGGAAACGGCCACCCCTTGCTGGCCCTCGTGGGAATGATCATGGCTCCCATTGCGGCCGGCCTTATTCAAATGGCCATCTCGCGGTCGCGAGAATTTATAGCGGATGAGACCGGCGCCAAACTGACCGGCAAACCTCTCGCTTTGGCGAGCGCTCTTAAAAAGATAGAAGCTTGGAAACACAGAGGTGTTGTGATGTCGCACGGAGATCCAGCGACGGCGCACCTCTTTATCATTAATCCGTTCAGCGCGCGTGGAATGGCGGGTCTTTTCAGCACCCACCCCGCGACCGAGGAACGAGTCAAACGCTTAGAAGGAATGGTCCATGGCCTGGGTACTCTTTAACTTATTCGTTCTCGGAATGCTGGCGATCGACCTGGGGGTCTTCCACAAGAAGGCCCACACGGTCTCGCTTAAAGAAGCGCTCACCTGGAGCGCCGTGTGGGTGACGCTCGCGATGATCTTTAACGCGGGCCTTTACTATTTCCAAGGTCCCAGACCCGCGCTGGAATTCTTGACGGGCTACATCATTGAGAAGTCCCTCAGCGTCGACAACATTTTCATCTTCATCATGATCTTCTCGTACTTTAAAGTTCCTGCTCTCTATCAGCACAAAGTCCTTTTCTGGGGAATTTTAGGGGCGCTCATCATGCGTGCGATCCTCATCGTGGCCGGCTCGGCCCTTCTTACGAAATTCCATTGGATCATTTATATCTTCGGCGGTTTCCTGGCCTTCACCGGCATCAAAATGCTGGTCGCCAAAGAAACGCCTTTCGATCCTGATACCAACATCGCGGTCCGACTTTTCAAAAGATTCTGCCCTGTGACGAATATTTATCACGAAGACAAATTCTTTGTCCGGAAAGACAATATTTTGTGGGCCACGCCGCTTTTCTTGGTCCTCTTTATTATTGAAATCACAGACCTTATCTTCGCGGTGGACTCGATCCCCGCTATTTTCGCCGTTACGCTGGATCCCTTTATCGTCTACACCTCGAATGTGTTCGCCATCTTGGGACTGCGGTCGCTTTATTTTGCGCTGGCTGGAATGATGGACAAATTCCGTTACCTCAAAGTGGGATTGGCCTTTGTTCTGATGTTTGTTGGCGCAAAAATGCTTATGATGGGATGGATCAAGATTCCGGTGGGTGTTTCCCTGGGCGTTATCGCCGGAATCTTAATAACAGCGATGGCAACGTCGTTTGCGATCCCTTCAAAGAAAGAAATGTGTGAAACAAAGTAATGAGAACGAACTCGCAGTAGAGCAGGAAAAAACCCTGGCGTCTGCGCGCCGGCGCTACGGGTTGCTGGGGAAAATTCTTTTCGTGACGATGGACTTGGTGTATGGCCGCAAAAAAACCATGTCCAAGTTTAAAGTTCTCGAAATTATCGCGCGCGTCCCCTATCAATCCTGGGAACACGTGGCCTACATCGCGATGACCCATACGTATGCCAAGCCTGACTTTGCCCGCCGCATCTTTGAATTCATCAAAGAGTCCCGCGATCAACAAGATAATGAGCAATGGCATCTTCTAATCCTGGAAGAGCAAGTTCAGAAAAAAGGGATCAAAGAAAACTTCTTACTGGCGCGCATCCTGCCTCAATTCATTGCCTTCTTTTATTACCATCTGAGCTGGCTTCTCTATGTGATCAACCCTTCCTTGAGCTACCACTTGAACGCCGACTTCGAAGATCACGCCGAACACGAATACATGGAATTCGTTAAAGAGAACCCGCAATTTGAACAAGAACCGTTCGTGAGCGATTTTACCGCCGACTACGGCAGCTTCACCAGCATGGCCAACCTCTTCCGCCAAATTGGCGTCGACGAGCGGACCCACAAGGAAGAAAGCCTCCGCCGCATCGCCGCCCCCCGCTTTTCATGAATCAAAAGGCCGTTGTTTTCTTTGATGGATCGTGTTCCCTTTGCAATTCATCGGTCAACTTTATTGTTTCTCATAACAAGGCCCACTCTTTTGAATTCATTCCTCAAAAAGAGAAATCGGGAAGCATTGTTTTGATGGAAGGCGGGAACTCTTATTACAAATCCACGGCCGTTTTGAAAATTGCAAAGTATTTGGATCCGCCCTACAACCTTCTCTCACTTTTAATTTTCATTCCCCCCGTCATTCGCGATGCCCTTTATAAGTTCATCGCATTAAATCGTCACAAATTGAATTAATCTTTAATCAGTCAATTCTTCCCACTGCCGATATAACTCACTCAGCTTCATCGGCCATCCGGTCTTCCCACTGAGACAAGTCGGCAAAAAATCGGCCGTGACCTTTTCCATCGAGCGCGAGGATTTGCTCGCTCACCCGGTCCAACAAATACCGGTCGTGCGTGACCAAGACCAGGGCGCCGGGAAATTCCATCATGCTTGTTTCTAAAACTTCCAAGGAACTGATGTCCAAGTCGTTGGTGGGTTCGTCCAGGAGAAGAATATCTGCCGGTTTAAGCATCAACCGCGCAATCAAAACACGGGACTGTTCTCCACCGGAGAGACGGCCCAACGGAGTATTAAGTTGTTCTGTTGTAAAAAGAAAACGGTCCGCCCAGCCCCCCACATGGATAAAGTTTCCTTTGTATTCCACGCGGTCTCCATTTTCACAAAGCGCTTTTCGTAATGGCATTTTAAGGTCCAGCTGTTCACGATGTTGATCAAATGTGACGACCTTAAGACCTTCCGCTCTTTTGATCGAACCTGCATCCTGAGCCAATTTTCCTGCCAGTATTTTAAGAAGCGTGCTTTTTCCGCTGCCGTTGGCGCCGAGAAGCCCCAACTTATCTCCGGGACCCAGCGTTAGGTTCATGGGCCCAAAAAGTTTTTTGCCACCCATGCTTTTATGGACTTCGGTGAGCTCAATCAGTTTTTTACTTTTCCGGTCGCTGTTGGAGAAATCAATGCTGGCTTTGCGGTCCTGGGCGTTTCGGAAAGAAAGATCGCTCAATTCACTTATCAGTTCTCCCGCCCGATCCATGCGCGCTTTCTGTTTGGTGGTGCGGGCCTTAGGCCCCTTTCTTAACCATTCGATTTCACGGCGCACAATGTTCCGCGCCGATTCTTCCTGGGCCGCTTGGGCTTCATAAAGTTTTTCTCTCGCCTCCATAAAGTCGCTGTAGTTTCCAGCACTGCTGAAATGCCCGTCTTCATAACGTTTGTTGAGTTCGATAACACGATTACACACCGTTTCCAGGAAACGTCGATCGTGCGTGACCATGAGGAATGAAAAATTCAATCCCGATAGAAATTTTTCCAGCCAAAGAACGCCTTCCAAATCCAAATGGTTGGTGGGTTCATCCAAAAGAAGCAAATCGGGTTCACAAAGAACTTGGGTCAAAATAGCCAAGCGCTTGCGCCATCCTCCGGACAAACTATCCACGCGCTGATCAGGATTAAATCCGGCCTCTTCAATTCCGGCATCGACGCGAATATCTATTTCGTAATCTTCTAAACCCAATCCCTTAAGGCCATGGACCAATTCGTCTCGAACCGAAATTCCATCGGCAGAATTTTTGAAGAGGTCTTGCTGGGCCAAATAGCGAACGCGGAGGCCCCGGCGCAGGGAGAGTTCGCCTTCGTCTTCGTGCTCAAGGCCCGCCAGAATTTTTAAAAGCGTCGATTTACCAGCCCCATTCGGTCCAATAAGGCCGGTGCGCTCATTTTCAAATAAACCAAATGACAACCCCTCAAAGAGAGGCCGGGCATCGAAGGTTTTAGACAGGTTGCGACAACTGAGCAGGATGGCGGGTTCTTTCATTGGTCGATATCAGGACGGCGGCGGTTCTTTTTGATTTCTCCTCTCAAACGTTTGTTTTCAATATTTTTACGGCGCGCCGCTTTGCTGGGGCGGCGTTTTTGCCGGCGGGCTTTTTCGGCGATCTGCCGAGCGCGATCAACGCGTTCTTTCTCTAACTGTTCAATGCGTTCCACCAGCCGTTGACGAGCCAAGGCACGGTTCAATGCTTGCGAGCGTTCAGTTTCACAACGAATCACAATTCCCGTCGGGCGATGCTTCAAGATGACGCAGGACGATACTTTATTCACGTTCTGCCCTCCTTTGCCGCCGGAACGCACAAAAATTTCCTCGAGGTCATCCTCGCGAATAACAGTGCTCATGGAGGCTATAATGCGAAATTCTGACGGAAAATGCTTCTCCCCGTTGTACTACAAGGGGAGGAACCAGTACACTGTGTCCCATGGTCAAAAAAATTAAATTTATCCTCAATGAACCACGCAACCCCAAAAACATCGGGGCGGCGGCGCGGGGGATGGCGAATTTTGGGTTTCGGGAATTGGCGGTGGTGAATCCTTATGAAGTGGCGTGGAAAGAGACACGATCGGCGGTGAATGCGAGTCCGGTCGTCGAGAAAGCGAAGAAATACAAATCACTTAAAGAGGCCATTAAAGGATCCCATTTGGTGATTGGATCTTCCACCGGGTCCCGGCGGAGTTTTGAAACGCGATGGATTGGGCTGGAAGAATTGCGCGACCTGGTCCACAAAAATTTAAAAGGAAAAAAATCCGTGGCACTGGTGTTCGGCTCAGAGCAGTCCGGATTGTCCAATGAAGATCTCGCTTTCTGCCATTAC
>CAZJOE010000187.1:0-4738 GCA_964547555.1 uncultured Elusimicrobia bacterium
GTGAGTGTGACGGCGGAAGCAAGCGTAATAATGTCGTCGTTTCGTCCAAAAAGGAGAATGTCATAAGTGCTGGTCGATTTAAATCCCGACATGGCGTAATCTGTAATATTCCCGGATGCATCTTCATTGGTCCGGCCGACGATAATTTCGTCAAACCCGCCCGCCATGCCGATGATGGTGTCAAACTCTTGGCTGTTCAAAAGGCTTCCATCCGTTTTGGCCAAGGTTCCGGACATTTTAAAGCCGTCCACAACCGTCATGGTTCCAACTGAGGTATTTGTATTCGTTACTACAATGTCTCGCTTAATCGCGCTTCCATAATTGAGGGCCAATATCCACATGTCATAGATGCCGGGAGTGAGGCCTTTTATGATGAAGGTCCCATCGGAATTTGTTTTCTCCTCGATATTTCCTAAAGGATTATTCCGTGGAATATCCCCCTGTTTATTCATAATGACCACCGCTCCAGGCAAATTAACGCCTTTGCCTTCATCAAAGGGCAGCAATAAAGGTTGGGAAGATCCGTTGGGGATGGTCACAAATCCACTGACGCTCCCCAGGGCTTCTTGTAAACGGAAGTTCACGAATGGAATGGGAGATTGGCTCGTGTCAAATCTTGCTTTTCTGGATTCTCCAAAGGTTTGCGTGGCGGTGGTGTTGGAGAATTGTTGGTTGTCGGATTGGGGCCGTGGGGCCGCAATAATATCGTAGAAGCGGACTCCTTCGGGATCGAGACCCAACAAGGTGTAAGAGCCCAATTGGTTGGTAAAGGTTTCTAATCTATTGTCCTGGTCGTGGGTTCCATTATCGGCCTCAACAGGGATATTGGCCAAGGCCACGCCATTGGCGTCCGTGACGGTTCCAGAGACAGACACTCCTTCCCTTAAATCTATGACACCGAGATTGGTGGTTTGCCCCGCTACGACGCGGATACCGCTCAGCGTGATAGGGACAAAACTTTTTTTACCTTCCGCCGCGTCGCTTTGACTGGCGGACCCTCTCGAGCGAAGAATGATGTCGTAAGTTCCCGGACTTAAGGACAAAGTGAATTGGTTGTTGTTGTCGATGAGACCGCCATCCACGGTTCCCCATCCTCCTTGGAACCAGGGATTGGATCTCGCTTCGATATAAAAATCATCCGGCAACAACTGATCGTCATTTTGGGTTGTAATTAATTCCCCGGAAGTTTTAATTCTTAACTGTCCTTGGATTTTGGCGGAAGAGAGTAATTTAATTTCTTGATTGGAAAGACTGGATGAAACGATTTCAATCGATAAATCCTTGGCCGCATATTTCTTCGGAGATTCCATGTCTTCGGCGGTTAAGACGTAGCGTCCCGGCGGAACTCGGTTCATCGTAAAACTCAAGCTGGTGCCGTTCAGCCAGACATTTTTAGCCACCAAAATGGTCCCACGGCCTGCTTTTAGAACAACGCGCATGTTCCTTCCATTTTCATACACGCCGGAGTCCACGGTTATTCTGCCCCCGACGTCATATCCATCGGTCAGCGTAAAATCTTGGTTTGATATGTTGGACGTTGTAACCGATACAACGAAAGATCTTTCCGCGATTTCATTTCCATTGGTGAAGTCTCCATCCATTTCTCCATTATTAGAAAGCAAATAAATGCCAGGGTTTAAGTTGGGGATGGTGTAGCTTCCATCAGCTATGTAATAACCGAAGGCCATAACGCGCGGGTCAAAATTAAGGGCAAGTGTATTTGCCGAGGTACCGCCGCTTTGATTGTTGGCCAGGTCGTCACGCACCAATAGCCGGCGGGCCAGAATTCGATTGGCCGGATAATCTAAATTTGCGCTGGCGGTGCTATTAAAAAGCGAAGTCGGATTGGTGGTCCCATTGGCCACGAGATAGTCCAGGGTGTGATAGGGAGGGCTGGCCAAAGATCGGACCGTTCCTGAAATGGAAAAAGTGGTTCCCGTTAAATTAAGGTCAACTTTACTGGTTTGTCCGTTGACGATTTGGACATTTTTCTCGGAGACAAATCCGGTTGGTAAATAAATTGCGCGGAGCGTGTAGAACCCTGTTCCCAGATCTCGGAAAAAGAAGGAATTCGTGACTGGAATGGTCGAGGTTTTTTGAAGACTGAAATCATACGGAAGCAATTCAATGCGGACATTGCTGTAATCAGCGCCTGGAGCGGTAACGGAGCCTACCAATACTCCATTAAATTTTCTGAAAGTTAGATCAAGGTTTCCTGTTCCGTTGGTGACAATGATTGTTTTGGGACCGGGAGGATCCAATTCAAAACCGGAAAGAGACGTCCATAAATTGTAAGTGCCATTGGCGAGTCCTGTTAATGAATAAGTCGAATTTTCTGTGGTGGCATGAGTTGCGATGTTTACATTGGCGAATGCGCCGCCGTATGTTAACGGGGACCAAGCGGAGACAGGAACATTAATAAATCCTCCATATGCATTGGGATGATTGGTGGTATCCCCAATAATGGTGACGGTTCCGCCAATGTTTCCCCCCATCGAGGGAGTTGAAACATCAACAAAAGCGTCGATTCCGCTTCCTACCACGACATTCGTTGACGTTTGCGGAATCAATTGTGGAACCCTCGTTAGGATGGAATAAGTTCCATTGGTGACTCCATTTATTGTGAAAGAGCTGCAGCGTAAGCCGCCTTGGAATGAACCTCCCGCGTAATATCGGTTCGATGGATCGTAGCTGTCATAAACCCCGTCTTTATTGGCGTCAACTCCGGCTTCAACAGAGAACCAATTGTTATTGGTCGTATCATAAGCCGGGGGAACGCAGACGATTCCGATTATGTTGGCTTTCTTCGATCCATTGAGATTTATATCGACAACTTGTCCTGCAGTAAAGGGCCCGGTACTAAAGGAAGCGACACCTATGTTCGGGATATCGAATCTGAAATTGTAAACCTTCCCAGGAAGAAGTGATAAAGGAGTATAGGGAGTGGGAGTTGAATTCCAGACGTCTCCCGCGTCGGAGGAAGTGCTGTTGGCCACGAAGTGGATGCTGCCCCACGCATTGGTTTGCCAGTCAGTGGTATTGGCATTCACCGATCCCCAAATTTCTTGATTGTTGACGGTATCCGTGGTTCTGAAAATTCTTACCCGAGCAACGGTGGCCTGCTCCAGCAAAATGTCTCCCAGATTTAGAACTTGTCCTGCGGTAAGGGAAGTTGATTGGTTGGTCGTTCCATAACCTTCTTTCGTAATCCGATAAGAATAGCTGCCACTGCGTAATCCATAGGCGCTAAAAGAACCATCTGATTTTGTTCTAACGAATCTGTTACTTTGGCCGAAAATATCGACGGTAACATTGGAAACGGGAGTCGTTCCCACCAAGACCCTTCCTTTGATACCGCCGGTGTTGAGGGTAAGGCTTAAGCTCGTATCCGAGGTCAGTCCGTTAACATTAATTTTTACGTAGTAGGTTCCTGGCGCTGCGACTTCCGGCTGCGCATCAAGGGCCCATTCGGTGTAGCCGTCCCAGCTGATGCGATTGGTACGGCCATAGCCATAAAGTTTTCGAGTGATGGATGAAAAATCGGTATTAGAAGAAATGGTGACTTCCCACGAGGTGTCGATTGGTAATACAAAGTTTATAAAGGCGAAATCATTGATCCCATCTTGGTCGGGAGTGAAAGAAACAGTGGTGCCCGCGGACCCGGTTCCCCCCGCATCAACTGAGACGTTGGTAATTCCGGTGAGTATATTGTTGATGATAATTTGCTGATTATTAAGGTAGTTGGAGCCCAGGGGCGTATAGCTAATTTCAAGTCTTCTTGTGTCCGCGGTAGAAGTGGACCGGTAAAATACAGTTGTGCTTACACTTATAGAGGCAGCAATACTAGAACCTCCCACAAAGGGAGAGGATGAAGTTGAAAGGATGGGTGAGCTTAGATCAAAAGTGGTGTTATCAGAATTGAAAGCCTTCAAGTTAAAAGCGATGGGAGCTGTGGCCACAGCCATGTTGCTGCAACTGTCCATCACCCGAAGGGGAAGCGCTGCGATTTGATTTGATACTGCGAAGTATTCATAGGTGGGAAATTGGAGATAAGATCCATCTCCTGCCGAAAGAGGATAAGACTTGTTGTCTTTCTCGTTACTAAACATTGAGCAGACATTATTTTTTGCTTCGAACATTCTGAAGGTGGAAGCGGAGTTTATGTCGCACGTATAAAAACTATAACTAATCGATATTGTTGACCCCGCAATAGCGCCGCTTCCGGATGTGACTGTCAGAATAATGGTTTTGCTTGTGATGGAAACATCAAAGATAGCGGGCGATGCATCCTCTGTTGAAATTGTTACAAGGCCTGGATAGGAGTAGTTGGGCGTCCCCCCGCTGGGGAAATTAGGATACGACCAGAATTCTGGGACTTTTAAAGCGACGATGTCTCCTGTTGCTAGGCCGCTTCCACCTACCGTATAGGTCATTGTTGCTGTATGTTGGGTTCCCGCTTTAAAGGCACTGGTCGAGACGGGACTCATGCTAAAAGATCCCCCGAGATCGCAGGGCCCTGCAAACAAGCGAGTCCCCATTCCTAGAAAAATCGTGCCCATAAGAATGAATATCGATTTTTTAATAGTCATAAGTAAACCCAAACTGATAATTCGCATTGTGGAAGTTATAACGGTAAACCTGTTCGTATTGATTATTGGATTTTGTTTCTCCAACAGCGGTGTTGAAGCGCAGCCTCAAAGTTTTTGTGAGGGGGTAGCTAAAGCCCGCAGAAAATTGA
>CAZJOE010000188.1:0-4704 GCA_964547555.1 uncultured Elusimicrobia bacterium
TACAAGTTTTCTTCTGTTACCAAATGAGGTGGCATCCGAAATAACAAGGCATTACTGAGAATTCGTTTTACTAATTCTTCCGAGTTTTTGGAATGCGAAAGAGCCGCCCAGGGAACAACGGAAAGCAATAAAGGGGTCGCGCCAGGATGAGAACCGAGGGAAAAATAGCTATAGAAAAAATATCCCATTCCCACCCACATCAAAGAGAGGCCGATGATTCGCGGGATCAACGGTTCTGAAGGGGACACCTTTTGAGTTTTGGGACTATTCGTTTGGCTCAATGCCTTCAATTGAGAGAGGGTGTCTTGATAAGCGACGTTGGCGCGGTTGACCGGGGTTTCACGTGGTTCATTTTTGATGACTGAAATAAACCCCGAAATGGTCCTGACCCATTGCCAATAGGAGGAACGCTCCTTGGAATCCATGGGAATAGAGTGAAACGACCCGAACCATGATTTTTGAAAATTATTGTTGATGTCGGACACGCCGTTGATGATCGCGGCAAATGCAATTTCATTGGGATCGACAGAACTCGAACCAAGATGTCCGCCATGGACCAGGCTCTCTTCGATAACAGGATTAATTTGAATATCGGCAAGAAGCGAGTCAGAAACATGACGCACCAATTTTTCAAAGCGGAGGGAAATATCGGGCTGTGTTGAAGGAAACACATGACGATTCGCCATCGATCGGTGCCTGGCCGAGCCCCCATCTCCTAGAGCAGCCAACTTTTTAAAGTCGAGAAGAAGGCGAGGGTCTGCCGACAAACCGGCATAGATAGCTGTAACAAGCAACTGCCGCTGTGGATTGGAGGGGTCTGCCGTAAGAAGATTTTGATAGGTTTCAAGAAGTGGGACCAGGTACGTGTGAATCAACGCGTAATCAACACCATTGGCCATGGCGCTCAATGAATCGGCGGCATAGAAGATCCGGCCCGATTTATCCGATTGATAGCGAATGGCTCGAAGATGCCGGGCGACGCGAACAACCATGGTGATCGCTAAATCTGTTTTCCGATCAATGTAGGCAATCTGCCTGTTCAAAAGAGCCACTTCATCCGACTCGTAAATGGCGTCATAAATGGCCGAGTTGGGAATACTAGTGAAGGTCCAGTCAGCGGGTCTTGCCTCATATGACACGGTTAATTTTTGAATCTGATCAGCCATCCCAGAAATTGCATCGGTTCGTTTGGCATAAGAAAAAAGAATAAAAAGCCGCCAGCCGATATAAGCGTCCAGCAGCGATTCCGTTACACGGCGCATATCATCTCCATCAAATAAAGCCATCAGTGCGGGAAGACGATAAAGATAAGAGGTGGAAAGTGGGTTGGAAGCATTGATAATGCCCATCTCTTGTCCGGCCCGCGTGAAAAAATCTTCCGCTGCCGAATCTTCGGCTAAACGATCACCTAAAAATGCTTGAGGATTGTTAACTGGCGGGTCTTCGAAAAGGCGCGCCAAAACCCGGAGAGAATCTTTTTTGGACACGGATGATCGTGAAATTTCCAAAAGAATCTGATCGCGAACCGCCACCCGATTCATGATGAGCCTTTCTAAATATCGTTGAGCGATATCAACGGTGGTTGCATCAAAAACAGCGGACACCGGTGGATGATTGAAATGGCCCTTGGTGTCAAACGCCACACGAGCCTTTTGCCTTTTCGACCAAATCTTCCAACCCAAAAGTATTGTTCCAATGAAAATCAAAGAGGCAACGCCGAATGAAAGTCCGAATAACAGCGCCATTACCGCGGTGGGAGAATAGAACTTCATTTGAAATTGAGAATCCGGCCCCAATGGGGGTTCGATTCCTTGCGAGTTCCGGCCGGGTGATTTTTTTAAAGGGTCGGCATTGGATTGAATGGGAAAGGTCAACAGGATGTCCCAAAACTTCTTTGTGGGTATTTCGTTGAAAGTTATCCCAACACTGTGAAAATTGGTGGCACCATAAAAGGCCCCTATCAACGCCTCATCCGCGCTGCGCCCCTTGGTCATATAAAAGGTCGGTGATGCCGATGCCAATGGTGTTTCAAGGTAGGCGTCTCTAAAGTTCTCTCTAAAGTCCCAAAGGTCTTTAGCTTTGGTCATATCGGCGCGAGCAAACCATTCTTGAAGAACGTCAACGTACAAGGCCAGCGCAGCCACTCGCATTTGTCGAGTGGATCGGCCCGTAACAATCGGAATCAAGGTGTTATCCAAAACCTGCTTTCTTATAGTTAAGTCGACTTTTCCTTCTTTATTTCTCACCGGATTAAAAAGGAGATCTTTGAGAAGTTGCAGATGGCGTTTGTTTTCATCCGTGAGGCCGAGGTTCGGCGCCAGCGTGACACCGGGCGACTGGGTATAAATTTTTATCGTTCCATTTCTGATAATGGCAAAAGCATTGTCTTTGACCGTTTTCATCCTGTTTGGGGCGAACACATAGGAAGAAAGATAAGAAAGAACTTCTTTTTCTCCCGATCCTGAGAGGCGGATAGTTTCATACCAATCAAGAATGGCTTGGTGATCACCGCGCTCCAAAGCCATGTCGACAAAATATCCGGCCGCGGACCCTCCAGGAATATGGAGGTTACTGAAAATCATCGTCCCGGGATTTTTGGTGAGTTTCTCTCTTAAAAAATTATAGTCGGCGTCATCTCGTCTATTTCGAATAACGATAAAGCGGAGAAGGTCTTGAGACTCTGATTTGAGGTCGAATTCATTTAAATTTCGAGTGACCAACTTTTCGGCGGTCACTGATGAGGCTGTTTTGCAGGCGATGATTTCCCGAACATACTCTTGAAGATACAGATTTGTGACCAACCAATCTTGATCCTCTCTGCTGAGAGAATCCAAACGTCTCATCAAAATGCCGGTCGTTAAACGGCCGTGATTGACCCATTCTTGTTTGCGCGCCAGATAAGTGAGCGCGCTTAAGCAATTTGTGTCTCCGGCATCTGCTTTACGGACAACGTTTATTCCGGGTAAAAACTCCCGAATCGTCAACTTGAACGCTTCCAACTTCCTCGAAACATCTTTGTCCAATTGTCGAGTGCCCATTGACATCAACCTGTCGGCGATTCTTGTCGAGATTGAAAATTGTTCCGAGGTTTGGTCGAACAGATAATAAGGAACTTTGGTAATAGCGCTGATCTCATTGTGGGCTTCAATCGGCCATGCCCCCGAATAACCGGCAATCCCGGAAATTTTTTCGCGCATTAAACCTGTTGATTCTCGAGGTGATAAGAATTCTTTGAGCACCTCAAGAGCTTTTGTTTGTTGTTTGTATTGGGTTCGATAATTTTTGAACGTCGCCTTTCCGTTTAAAATGTCGAGCATTTGATCCGAGATCGCGGAATAATCTTGCGGTTTTAAGAAGGAAGAAAATACATAGGGGCCGTCTATGGACAAAAAGAGTTTTTCAAAGAAAACGGCGTTTCTGTAAACAGGGGATTTTGGATCGTGAATGGCTTCTTTTAATTTTTCGCTGTGGACTTCCATCCAATCCAATTTAATCCGTGGGGCCATGTTTTTATCCCAACTCTCAAACGTCGGTTGACCCGTGTTGAGATCGATAATGTCTTCCATTCCTCGGTAAGGTCTCCCAAAAGCGGCGTTTCTCACGCGCCCGGAAAGGCCGACGGCGGTTTGGTTAAATTGATCTTGATCAGGCCACACATTATTTTTTTCTAATTCTTTGGCCAGATCGTCTTTAAGGGCATTGGTTAATTCTTTCTTAATTTGGGAAAAGTCGAAAATCTTAGGCCGGGTCTTTGTGTCGATATAATCCCACAACCCGATCATGGCTGCCTCTTTGTTATCCCGAATCAAACGAAAATTAAACGGATTAGAACGATAAAACTTGTTCAAAGAAGCCGGCGTTACGACCGTGATAAGAAAAACGACGGCGGCCATTCCATAAAATGAACCACGGATAGCCCTGTCGCGAGTCAAAGAAAACTTTTCTTGGATTTTTTCCCGGATCCAATAAAACTTGGCAAATGTAAACCCAATGATTGGCATAGAAACATACACATATAATATCGGTGGAACCGGTAAACCAGAACCATGAATAATGTGAAAGAACAGTCTCGCATCTATGGGTGGATAGGCCAAAGCGCCAATCACAATGAGGAAAAGACCGACTCCGATTGTGTTGACAGCTACCCATCCCGTTCCAACCGATATCTTGATCAACCACCTGATTTTGTGGATGATGATTTTGCTCCATTTAAAAATAAAATCATCGGTATTTTTAATCCACAACTTGACATTTTCCGCATCAATGAGCCCCGGCTCTGAAAGGGCGAGTCCAATTATCTTGAACGGCGATAAAATCATCATCAAAGAAAAAGATACCACGCTTAAGGTGAGGCGTTCGCTGTTTTCCATAAGACGGGTTCCGAGTTTGGCCTTGTGCACGAAATATCCATAGGCCAGTCCACCGGCATAGAGCAAAATCGGCAAAATGACGATGTAAAAAAACGGAACCAATGTTTCGAGGACGAAGAGACGCAGCGGCATAAGGCTTTGCCAAAATGATGCCACCATCTGCTTCAAGATCGTGAGGTCAATTCGGAAAATAAGTTGGAGAAAAATGGAAAAAATATTTTTGGCCCAAAGATAAACATCAACCGATACTTGCCAAGCCATTTGGACTATGGGTCCCAAAACAGGAATCCCAATTAAGAAATTTTTTGCATTTACCAGCCATGTATAAAGAAAT
>CAZJOE010000189.1:0-4646 GCA_964547555.1 uncultured Elusimicrobia bacterium
AAATATTTAATAAAAAGCAAAAAAGTTAAGCACGTTAAGTCGGTTTTCTTTTTTGACCAGTTTTTGGACACCCCGCGGTTGGATCTGTTGAAGCGGGGCGCCAGCATGCGTCTTCGCTACAAAAAAAACGGCGCTTACGTTTACCTTCAGTATAAAGGGCCGGGTTTTATGGACCAGGGGCTCCTCTACCGCTCGGAGTTTTCCTCCAACAAACTGCGTCATGTTTCTTTGGAAGAAAGCCATCACGATATTATCCGGTTTACAAAAACATCGATCCAGCGAATTTTAACGCGCTATGTGGGGCCCGCCATGAAAAAAGCCATGCGGGAGCATTTGGGATCCAAGGTGGTATCCTCCATTTCGGTGGCGCCGGTGATTGCTGTTTATCAAAAAGACAAATTTATCGTGAACTTAGGCTCGGCCTTTCTCGAACCTTCCCTGGACCGAATTTCCGCTTTTCATATCACCAAGTCGGGTCTTCACCCTCTCTCTACTTTCTGTGAATACGAAAATGAGATAAAGGCTTCCAACCGATCTTTGGATGCCAAGATAGAACACATTCCCGATTTGTTGAAATTCGATGAAAGGATTTCTAAGGAATTTTCGTTGGTTCCAGAACGGTTAGATAAGTATCATCGCTGCTCATCCATTTTCCTTCCTCGCGGAATCCGGAAGAAAGTGACCGGCTAGTTGGTTTTTTTCTGACGATGTTCGAGGATGGTTTGTTGGTAGGCGCGCTTCGCCAGTTCTTCGAAAGCGAATTGAGACCGCATCAAACGGGCGGCCGGCGAGGGGGAAACCCGGTTGTAGGTTCCGTCGGGTCTTAAGGTCCAGCTTTTCACGTTATCGTTTAGACTGGTGGCCAGCACCACTTCCCGAATGTATCTGCGCAGGGCGTTGTCTTTGATGGGAAAGGCGATTTCATACCGCGAATAAAAATTCCTCGGCATCCAATCCGCGCTCGACATATAAAGTTTGCGCGCGCCTTGAGCGCGGAAGTAATAGATGCGGCTGTGTTCGAGAAATCGGTCGACGACGCTCGTCACCTTGATGTTTTCACTCATTCCTTTGACGCCGGGCCGCAAACAACAGATGCCGCGCACCAGAAGTTCAATCTTCACTCCCGCCTGCGACGCTTTATAGAGAGCGTTGATAATATTTTTATCCACCAAAGAATTCATCTTGGCGATAATGTGCCCTCGCCCTCCATTTTCTTGAAAAGCGGTTTCCTGGCGAATTAATTTTTCAAATTGGTGATGCAGGTTCCCCGGCGCGACCATGAGATCAGTAAACCTCTCCGGTCTTTTCCGCCGAGTGAGCGAATTAAAGAAAGACGAAATTTCCTTTCCCAGTTGTTCATCGCAAGTTAAGAGCCCTAAGTCGGTGTATTGCCGGGCAGTTCCGGGATGGTAATTGCCTGTTCCCAGATGCAGATAAGAAATGTCTTCACCGCTTTCTCTCCTTATTATTTGGGTGAGCTTGCAATGGACTTTAAATCCGCCGAGAGGTCTGACCACACGGGCCCCCGCTTTCCGCAATTCTTCCGCCCAACGAAGGTTATTCAGTTCATCAAAGCGGGCTTTGATTTCTACATACACCGTCACCTTCTTTCCATTGCGAGCGGCTGTTTTGAGGGCTTCCATGATAGGGGATTCTCGGCTGGTCCGGTAAAGCGTATGAGAGATCCGGGTGACTTGCGGATCTCGCGCGGCCCGTTTAATAAAACGGACAATGACGTCAAAGTCATCATAAGGATGATGGAGCAAAATATCGCGCGCTTGGATGCATTGGAAAATATTGCGCGACCCTTGAAGGAAAGGCGGCGTCCGAGGCCGGACCGGGGGATAACGAAGGCGGTTAAACGCTTTGACGTTATAAATTTTGGCCAGCGTTCGCAGGTCCAGCGGCATGGCGAACCGGTAGAGAGAGGCGGATCCCAATCCAAGAGCCGACGCGATAAAAAGTGAGCCTTCTGAATACGCGGGAGCATCGACCTCAAGGCGAACGATCCGGGCCTTGGACCTTTTTTCAATCGCTTCGAAGATTTGTTCTTCAAGCGTCTCTTCTTCATCGGGACGGTAGCGAAGGTCGGCGTCGCGGATGATCTTAAAAGGAAAGGCATCCACCACTTCACGGTCGGGGAAAAATTCAGCGGCGCGAGCCGCCAGCCATCTCTCGAGGAGAACATAACGCAAAGTGGTTCCATCCGACGGAAGCCTCAGGAGTCGGGCGTGTCTATTTTCCATTTTAAGAATGGCGTACTCATCTGGAAATCGGACAAAGATATGAATGAGCTCACTGGAGATATACGGAAGCGGTTCGGATGACTTTCTAATTAATATTTGGATTTTTGGAAGTCGGGGCTTTATTTCACGGTCCAAGTCTTTATCTTGATTGAATTCGGTGTAGATGATGATTCCTTCTTTAATCAAGGTTGAAATTAAATCTTGGACCACCGCCGCTTGGCGTGTTTTTTGTTGAAGGACTTGGTTCCTGATTTGCGTGAGGATGCGGGGCGCCGTTAATTTGTTGCTGATCCGGGAGGGAAGGCGGGGTTTGGTCCGTCGCATGATTTGAGCCACGCGGACCATGAAAAATTCATCGAGGTTGGAACTGACAATTCCGGCGAAACGCAGTCGTTCCAAAGCGGGGACGGTATCATCCGCCGCTTCGCTTAAAACCCGGTCGTTGAATTGAAGCCAGCTTAAGTCGCGATGAAAATATTTTTCACGCGCCGGAGGTGGCGGTGTTTCATCTTTGGCTTTGGGTTCAACCTTGGCCCAGGGCTTATTGAGGGGGGTCCATTTTTCCATGTGGGCCCATTCTAGCCGAATCCCATTCAACAAGGTATGATCCCCCAGCATGGCCAATGAAAAAATTCTCATCGTAGAGGACGACAAAGACCTTAATAAGCTCCTCAAGTACAACCTAGAAAAAGAAGGATACCGCGTTTCTGCTGCCAACAATGGGGAAGCGGGTTTGGCTTTATTCCAAAAAGAGAAGCCAGATTTGGTGGTGCTGGACGTGATGCTTCCGAAGTTGGATGGGTTTGAGTTTTGCCGTATAGTCCGGAAGGATTCAAAAGCGCCTATTATCATGCTAACCGCCAAAGTAGATGAAGTTGATCGGGTTTTAGGCTTGGAGCTCGGAGCAGACGACTACGTAACAAAACCCTTTAGCGTACGGGAGCTTTTGGCACGGGTGAAAGGCATTCTTCGTCGTATCGCTGATAAAGGTGACGAAAAACTTTTAATCCGGGCTGGTGATTTCGAGATTGATTTAGAACGGTATCTGGTTTCCGTTAAGGGAAAACCGGTTAAGTTGAGCTCCAAAGAATTTGAATTTATAAAGTGCCTGCTTCTTGCCAAAGGAAAAGTCCTGACCCGCGACCAATTGCTAGAAAAGGTTTGGGGCTATGAGGACGGGATGAACATTGATACCCGGACCGTCGACCAACACATCGCCCGCCTCCGGGAAAAGCTTAGTTCTGAAGCAGAGCGCGTGATCACGATTAAAAATGTTGGATATCGTTTCAATTTGGAGTAGGCGAGCATGTTCCCTTTTATTGGTTTTGGACTTAAATCAAAAATTCGGACGGTCATTGGTGCGATGAAAACTTACGCCAACGGCAATCCTTCTGTGCGAATACGGGATTTTTCCAGTCCGTTGCTTCAGGATTTTTCCGAATCTTTCAACCGAATGGCGGATTACGTTCAATCTCAAATTTCTTCCCTTAATCAAGACAAAACTCAACTTATGACGATTCTTTCCAATATGGTCGAGTGTGTGGTGGCGGTGGATGCCGCGGGAAAAATCGTGATGGTGAATCCCTCTTTAGCGCGGCTCTTTCAAATCGATGAAAAGGCCAGTCAGGGACAACCTTTTTTAGAAGTGCTTCGTCACAATCAATTGGACCGGTTGCTAGGGGAAACTCTGGCGGATGGAAAAACACGCGCAGGAGAAGTCCAAACTTTTTCTCCCACGGAACGAGTGTTTGAAGCCCATGCGGTTCCTCTCCTGGAGGGAAGTCGGCTCAGCGGAGCTCTCTTGGTGCTTCACGACATCACACGCCTCCGGCAGTTGGAGCTGATGAGAAAAGAATTTGTGGCCAATGTGTCTCATGAGTTGCGCACGCCGCTGGCTTCCATGAAAGGATACGCTGAAACGCTGCGCTTGGGCGCCATTGACGACAAAGAAAATAGGATTGATTTTTTAAAATCCATTGAAAGTCAGGCTGAACAGATGACGCTGTTGGTCGATGACCTGCTGGATCTGGCGGCCATTGAATCCGGAAAACGTGGGTTGCAGCGGGAAAATATTCAAATCGCTGAGCTGGCCGAAGAAGTGGCCAAAACCTTAAAACGTCAGGCCGATCAAAAAAAGGTCCGTATTGGGGTTGAACGGACCTCTTCCCTTCCGCCCACCTCTGGCGACCGCACCCAAATTAAACAGATCTTCACCAACTTGTTGGACAACGCCATTAAGTTCAACCGGGCTGAGGGGGAAATAAAAGTTTCATTTTCAGTAGAGGATAAATTTTTAAAAACCCAAGTATCAGATACCGGCATGGGAATTCCTGCAGCGGATGTGCCGCGCGTTTTCGAGCGGTTTTTTCGAGTGGATAAAGCTCGGTCCCGTGAATTAGG
>CAZJOE010000190.1:0-4626 GCA_964547555.1 uncultured Elusimicrobia bacterium
GTGTCAGTGGTAATTTCACTCTTCAGGAGGCCGTTCGAATGGATAATGGAACTCACCGAATAATCTTTGATGTCGGAGAGTTGAAACATTTTCTGACGGGAATAAAGCCACCCCGATCCATCTTTTCCGACAAAACCGGCGAAGGAAACCTTGGGAGACAAAAGGAGGGTTTTCACGTAATTGATCAAAATGAGTTCGTCGGCGGTGAGCATCGATTGCTCGCAGACGCCGGCCAACTTGGTAAGATCCGTTAGCTGTTCTTGCTCAATCTCGGACCACAGCTGTTTCTTCTCGGAGTTGTACAAGGCGAACATCATGCCAAGCACAACGGCAAGAATCAGACACGCACTGGCCAGATTGAATTTCAGTCTCAGACTCATCATCACTCCACTGGGTTAGGGCCCGTTTTCATCTTAAGGGGCAGGGAATAAAACGAAGCCGCTGATTATCCCATACTCAAGTTAATTCGTAACAGGCTTAATTTATCTTTAAGCCTCGATTAAGAAATGGTGAAGCTTGTAGTTCATAGCAACATTGGGGCCCTATGGGCTTTTGAGCTGAAATATCAGCTCAAAAGAGGAATTCCCGCAAAAACAGAGGAATTGGCTCAAAATCAATGGAATTTAATTCTTAACAGGGAGAAAAATGCAGAAATTTGTCGACATCTTGGGAGTGATCGGTGCGGTCGCCATGCCGCTCTGGAACATTCCACTCATCCTTCGAATTCGTCAGCGAAAATCTTCGGCGGACATCAGCCTCGGCTGGCTTTGGGGCATCTGGGGTTGCATCGCGTTGATGTTTCCTTCCAGCCTCCACTCGCCTGATATTGTCTTGCGCGCTTTTGGGACCAGCAACTTGGTGATGTTCAGCGTGGTGGTGTTTTTTGTTCTCAAGTACCGCAAGCCTCCGGCCACCAAAAACGACTAATGTTGTATCATGCAAATCCATTTTTAACTCGAGGTGAATAATGATCGTCCCCACAATACTTGAACGTTGGAACCAAGGATCGGCCGTAACCTATGACATCTACTCACGTCTTTTAAAAGACCGGATCCTTTTTATCGGAGGATTTGAAGGACAAGTTGATACCGATTCGGCCAACCTCATCATTGCGCAACTTCTTTATCTCGAAGCGGAAGACTCGGAAAAAGAAATCAACCTTTACATCAACTCCCCCGGCGGAATGGTCACGGCCGGACTCGCCATTTATGACACCATGCAGTACATCAAGCCCCCCATCACCACGATTTGCATTGGAATGGCGATGTCTTTTGGAGCGGTTCTTTTGGGGGCCGGAACCAAAGGCCGACGGTTTTGTCTTCCCAATTCCCGCATCATGATTCATCAACCGCTCATTTACGGAGATGGGATTTCCGGCCAGGTAACCGATATTGAAATCGAAGCCCGGGAAATGGAAGACACCAAAAGAGGTTTGAACGAAATCATCGCCCGGCATACGGGACAAACGGTGGAAAAGGTAACGGCGGATAGCGAAAGGAATTTTTACCTGTCAGCCGAAGATGCCAAAGCTTACGGCTTGGTGGACCAGATCATCACGTCCCGAAAAGCGCTGCTAGAAATTAGCAAGTCTTCTAAATAACAGCCGACTTCTTAACAGGAAACTCTCCTTTGAGGGCTTTGTAACACAGATCAACCACGTCCTGTCCAAAATTTCTTTCAGGGGACATCACCCAGTCCAAATATTCGGGATTGGTCTTACAGACTTCTTTTAAAGTCCGGGATTTGTATTTTCCAAAGTTGAACACCGCTTCTCCGTCCCGCCAGAAAAACTTCCCTTCCGAATCAACAAACCGTTCCTGATCGCCCCGGCAAAAAGCGTGCAGCGCTTGAATGTCTTTCGGCAGGTCGGTGTACTTTTCAATTTGGGCGAGAATGATCCGGTAGGTGGCTTCGGTGTCGGCCTGCGCGGAATGGGCGTCGGTTAAATCCTTGCCGCAATAAAATTTATAAGCGGCGGAGAGATCGCGTTTTTCTTTTTGATGGAAAATAACTTGGCCGTCAATCACCGCGCGCGCTTCCAATTTAAAATCCAATCCCACTCGTTTAAATTCTTCCACCATGACTTTGGCGTCAAACCGGTTCACATTGTAGCCAGCCAAATCCGCCCCACTAAAAAACAGTTCTATTTCTCGAGCCATTTGAGAAAAGGTTGGTTGTTGGGCGACATCCTCGTTTTTGATTCCGGTGATGGCTGAAACTTCAGCAGGGATTCGCATTCCCGGATTCACACGTCGATGGAGTTTTTCTTCTCGGCCATCTGGAAAAACTTTAATGGCGCCGATTTCTATAATTCGGTCATATTTAAAATCCAATCCGGTTGTTTCCAGATCGAAAAAAATAATGGGGCGGATGATTTGTAATGGAAACGACATAAATCGCTAGCTCCTTATCTTTTGTTTTTTCCAGTCTCGAAGCGCGTCGTGGGTGCTTCGAAACGCTAAATCTTTCCAAGGGATTTCGGACCAACGGAAAAGGCCCACTTCTTTCGCTTCTTGTCCCCTGCTGGGTTTTTCTCCGCGCAAAACGCGGCCCGAATAGACAATCGTCACAACACCTGCATCCGGATAAGAGTAAATTCCAACCAAGGGGCCAATGCGCACTAGCGTTTTTATTTCTTCAAAGGTTTCCCGGACGGCCGCGTCTGAAACCGATTCTCCCATTTCTTGAAAGCCGGCGGGGTAACTCCATCGGCCCAAAGCCGGTTCAATATTGCGACGCAAAAGCGCGAGCCGTCCGTCGGGCATCACGGGAATAAGACCGGCCACAACTTTGGGATTTAAATAGGTGATGGCCCCGCATTTCTTACAAACATGCCGGCGTTTCAATTCTTCTTTCACATAGCGGCGGACCAATTTTCCTCCGCATTGAGAACAAAATTTAAACGAAGCGAAATAATCTTTCCACCATTGGCTTCGCAATGTGGCTCGGCGTCGGGGCATTAATCCTCCAGTTTGATTTTGGGAACCAACGAATCTTGAACTTGAATCGGAAATTTTTCTTTGTCGGGATGATATCGTCCGGGCAAATCTTCCTGTTTATAATCGACAAGTTGACCCATGACGGCTTTCATCTGCACCAATAGTTTCGCCACGGGAAGCCCCCAATATTTTTGGCCATAGGGGGTTAATAATTCCACTCCTCCCAAATAGAGAATCCTCGCCCCTTTCAAATTGGAGGCTTCAAAATGATGCAGCGCCGTCGCAAACTGGATCAACCCTTGAACAAACTTATTGGCTTCGCCCTGCTGCTCATGCCAAAGGTCTTCCCATATTTCATGGGCGTCAAAAAATTCGCACTTGTTGAAATGCTCGATCCCTTTTAAATAGCGCGCGTCGTAATTCATGGAAACACCGGGTTGGCACAATTTTTTCTAACGGGGCATTCCGGGCATTGGGGGTTTTGCGCTTTGCACACTTGCCGGCCGTGCATAATAAGAGCGTGCGAAAACCAAATCCAATCGCTCTTCTGCACAACCTTGACCAAATCTTTTTCGATTTTTTCCGGGGTTTTATGGCTGGAAAGTCCCAACCGGCCGGACAATCGCATGACATGGGTATCCACAACAATTCCTTCGGCAATTCCAAAAGCATTTCCCAAAACGACATTGGCCGTTTTCCGCGCGACACCGGGAAGCTCCAGCAATTGCTCCATGACTTGGGGAATTTTGGCGCCATGCTTTTCAATCACCATCTTGGCCATACCGCGAAGGGACTTGGCTTTGTTCCGGTAAAAACCGGTGGAGCGAATCAACGCTTCTAATTCAGAAGGAGAAGAGCCAGCGTAATCGGCGGGGGTTTTGTATTTCTTAAACAGGGCGGGGGTTACCATGTTGACCCTCACATCGGTGCATTGAGCGGACAAAATGGTGGCCACCAAAAGCTCCAATGGACTTTTATGAACCAAAGCGCAGTTCGCGTCCGCGTAATTTTTTTTGAGGGCTTTAATCAGAGTGGGAATGTCTCTATTTTTTCGGTACACGGCCCGATTGTCCCAAAATGGGAAGAGGTTGTGTTGAAAGAGAAATTAGGAAGAAGCGGAAGCGACGGGGGTCAAGTGGATCTGGGTTTGAGCGGAAGAGGCGGTAATAATTTCGCCTTTAAAAAAGACGGAGACGCGGTTACGCCCGTCTTTTTTGGAGAGATAAAGCGCTTTGTCGGAACATTCGATGAGTTCTTGGTCGCTTGTGATTTTGGTGTCTGGATAAGAAGCCACGCCGATCGACACCGTCAATTTTTCCGTGGCTTGATTGTCGCGGAAAGGGAAATGATGGTCTTGGACGGTTTTGCGAATTTTTTCCGCCACTTTGAGGGCCGCTTCCATAGATGTTTCCGGTAAAAGAATGACAAATTCTTCCCCTCCGTAACGACCCACAATATCGGTGCCCCGAACGTTCCGGATCAAAATACGGGACACTTCTTTTAACACAATATCTCCGGCGGGATGGCCGTTCCGGTCGTTGTAGGATTTGAAATGGTCCACATCGATCATAAGAAGCGTCAACGTGCGGCCGTAACGCTGCGACCGAGAAAACTCGTCCACGAGCTGGCGTTTGAAATAACGCATATTGAAAAGACCGGTCAAAGCGTCCGACTGAGATTCGGCGTG
>CAZJOE010000191.1:0-4603 GCA_964547555.1 uncultured Elusimicrobia bacterium
GGAAGAAGCCGGACGCACCCTTGAATACGGCATCATTCGCTACCCCTACAATCCGATTTCCGAATCCGGTTTGGCCCTCATGACAATTGCCTACACGAAGGGCAAGAAGTTGGACCAACTTCTGACGGCAGGAAATTCAGCCTTAAAACTTTTTGAGGGCAGCTATTCTCCGCAAACGGGCGAATGGCGGGCGCAGGCTTATTATTTCATCGGTCGAGCTTATTACGACATGGGACGATACTCGGAAGCGCTGCCCTATTTCGAAAAGATCACCATGAATTTCGCGGAACACCCGCTGGCTCCAAGGGCGCAGCTTTACTTTGCGTGGTGTCTCGTCGAGACGGGAAAACCGGACAAAGCACGGGACAAGGCCCGGATCTTGATGGAGAACGTCAAAGTTGAGAAGGCCCTCCAAATCAACGCTCAATTTCTCTATGCCGTCACTTATTTCAATTCCAAACTCTATGATAAAGCGATCGCTCGGTTGGCGGACTTCATAACAAAAAACCCCAAAGATGAATTGGCGCCGCATGCCCAATATCTGATCGGGTTGTCTTATCATCAGAAGAAAGTGTTTGGGTCCGCGATTGAAGAGTGGATTAAATTAATCAACCAATATCCGGATTATCCTTTGTCTCAAGATGCTTATCTTCATATCGGCGACCTTTATTTCCGAGGCGCCAAATATGAGGACTCGGGCAAGTTTTTTTCCAAATTCCGGGAAAAATGGCCGGGATCTCGATACGAGCAGGATGCCACCTGGCTTGAAATGCAATCTTATTTCAACGGAAAAATGGACGAGAAATCTGTAAAAGTTTATCCGGCTTATCTTCAAAAGTTTCCGAATGCCGATAACATCACCGACGCCAAACGCCAGCTTGAAATCGTCTATTACCGCCGCGGCGCGCATGGCGATCCCATCAAACTGGATGAATTTCTGGGCAAATATCCGAAGAGCCCTTATGCCCCCAGCGCCCGGTACAAACTCGGCGATATGGCGATGGAACAGAAAATTTGGCCAAAAGCCGCTGAAGAAATGGAACAGTTCCTTCGGGATTATCCGAAAGACAGCCTTTTTGTGGATGCCCAGTACGCTCTGGGTTTGGCCTATGAAAATATGGGCCAGAAACAAAAGGCCATGGTTCAATACAAGAATTTGATCGATCAGTATCCGGGTAAACCAGGCGCCGTCGACGCTTCTTTTAGATTGGGAATGCTTTTCTTCAAGGATCAGAACTACAAGCAAGCCGTCCAGTCGTTCCAATTCGCCGCCAAACAAAAATTGTCCGACGATTTGAAATCAAGCGTCTATTACAACATGGCGCTTTCCTTTGAAAATTTGGGAGACGTTGATCAAGCCACCGCGGCTTACGGCGAATTCGCCAAAGTCACCAAGCGCAAGGATCAAGCCGTCGAGGCGCGTATGACGTCCGGATTGCTTCTGAAAAAAGCTGAAAAATTTGAAAAGGCCATTCCTCATTTTATCGAGGTCATAAAAACGGCGGGGGACAAGGAAATCGAAATTCAGGCAGTCAATTTCTTGGCCGAATGTTACAACGCCTCCGGCAGCCGCGAGAAAGCCATTCAAACCTATGAAAAATTGGTGGGAATGGAGCCGGCCTCCAATGACGCTCGGTTGGCGGGACTTGCCCAATTGGCGTATTTGTATGAACAGAAAAAATCTTTCGGACAAGCCATTAAGGTTTACGAAAAGATAGCCGTTAGTGAAGGAAAGAAAGAGTGGGTGAAAGCGGCCAAGGAAAGAATCCAAACGCTTTCTCAAGCGCAGAGAGAACAAAGTCTCCCGTAAGAATTTTTAGGACGTCTGGATTCCCGTCCGCCAAAGGACGGATCCGCCGGGGTGGACCTTGGCGGGAATGACGAATGTTAAGGAGGAGTTATGCAATCGTATGGAATAGAGTCAGCATTTTCAAGTTGGTACGGCGCGCTCATCATGAGCGTCTTGATTGCCATGTCTGTTTATCTCATGGCCTTGGTCTTCGTTCGGTTGTTTTTCTTTTTCAGGATTAAAACCGATGGAGTAAAACTCTTAAGAGAAACACAGGAGGCCGTGACGACCAGCAACGCTCGGCTGCTGAGCGAGTTAAAGACGGAAAAGTCCGCTGATTCACCACTGAAAATTTTAGTGGGTTTGGGTTTGTCCAATATGGAGCTTTCTCCTCCTGACATGGCCGAACTCTTCGCGGTGGCCCGCATTCGTCAACGAGATCGACTGACCAAAGGGTTGGGCATTTTCGGAACCTTTGCCGCGATTGCTCCCTTCTTGGGTCTTTTGGGAACTGTTATCGGTATCGTTCAGTGCTTCAATAGCTTGTCTCAAGGCGGAGCCGGCGGTCCCAACGTGGTCGCCAGTGGCGTCGCCGAAGCTCTTTGGGCGACAGCCGCGGGTCTTTTCGTCGCTATTCCCGCTGTTGTGGCTTATAACATCTTCAAACACAAAGCCAAAAATGTGATGACCGATATGGAAGTGTTAAGCCGCGAGCTTGTCCTTCTCTTGAAGTCAGACCGGAAAGGAACATTGAAGCTGCATGGAGCCAAGGGATAAACAATCATGGACATGGTTGAAGAAGATCAAGCCATAAACGGAATCAACATCACGCCGCTGGTCGACGTGAGTTTGGTTCTTTTGTTGATATTTATGGTGACGACTCCCATGTCGCTTATTCATGGCATCACCATTCGCCGGCAGACTTTGGAGCGGTATGGTCTTTCCACGCCGCAGGAAAACATTCAGATCCATTTGACGGAAGATGGAATTCGTATCAAGGATGCCGCCGGCAAACAGCATCCGATTCCTTATGATCAGTTCGGCGTCGTATTGAGCCAAATGATCCAGATCTCTCCGCTTAAGAATGTTTTTCTCCAAATCAACTCCGGTGTTCCTCACGGACAAACCGTTTGGGCGCTGGATATCGCCAAGCAAAACGGGGCGAACGAACTCTCCATTCTCGAAGGGGAAAAATAACATGGACTCAGAACTCGAAGATCAAGACGGAGTTTACGGAATTAACATCGCGCCTTTGGTCGACGTGGCATTGGTGTTGGTCCTTATATTTATGGTCACCAGTCCCTTCTTTGTGAAGGGGCTCATTCCCGTCCAGCTTCCCGAAGCCGTTACCTCTCAGGCTGAAAATAGAGAGAACATCACCATCAGTGTTTCTCCTGAGGAAGGGTATGCGATTAATGAAGCCTCCGTATCGCGAGCTGAGTTATCGGCTCGTCTCGAATTGGCAGTCAAAGAAACGGGTTTTAGTTTTCTTTTGATCCGGGCCGATGAACGGGTGCCTCACGGTGAAGTCGAATTTATTATGAGAGTAGGAAAGAAAATTGGCTTTAAGCGCATTGCTTTCGCAACGGTCCCTAAATCGAGGTAAATGTGATAGTCCGCGCCGTTTATCCTGGTATCCATATGCCCGACCAAGAGCCTTGGGGTCGAGCGCTTACTGTCTCCGTTGGAGCGCATGTCCTTATCGCGCTTCTCATGTTGGTGGGGGTTCATCAGCAGCGGGCACCTAAAACAGTTTTAACCGAGATCAATTTTGTTGATGCTCCACCGCCTTCCATCGCACCCGCAGCTCAAGAAGCGGCCGTCTCAGATGGGTCGAGTCGAGGCAGCACGGGTGGCGGAACGGCCACGAAAGGGAAGGGTTCGGGCACCGTTATTGGTTCTGCTAACACCAAAGGATTTATCCGGTCTCATCCCGAGTTAAGCAACAAAAGTCAAATTTCTTCCGAACAAGGTTCGCCTGACGGCGAGGTGGTTGTAAGCAAAGCCTTGTCTGGACCGATTGTCGCTTTGGACCAGTTTGGTGAAGTGGGGAAAAAGAAAGGATCGTTGATGGCCTTTGCCGGACAAACAGAGGGTCGTCCCGGAAAAGGCGCTTCGCTTCCTCCCGGCGTCGACCAAAAGGATTCCAATGGAACGCAAATTATTTTGGCCAGAGCGGACCTGGCCAAGTTGCAAAGAGCTGAATCAAGTTTGGGAACGCCCTTGATCAGCCAACGGGTTGTGGGCGATGCGATGGGAAGTGGCGATGGGAGCTCGAGATTAAAAGCCCTTGCAACCAATGCCTTGGGGCAGAAAAAGAAAGCCAATTACGACAATTTAAAAGCCAACCCCTTGGAAAAAGATAAATGGGGAAAAGCGACAGGACCCTTTTCAATGGAAGGTCCTTTGAAATACAGGAAAATTTTGAAACTGGAGCTTCCGCCGTATCCACGTTGGGCAGAAGAGAAAGGGATAGAAAGTTCCGTTTCCATTCGGCTATGGGTGGATCCCAAAGGAAGGACCAAGGACAACATGTATTTGGAAAAAACCAGCGGATACCCTGAATTGGACAGCTTGGCGATGCAGTACCTCGCGCGATTTGTGTTTGTAAAAATACCGGATGATCAGCTTCAGGAAGATGAATGGGGCGTGGCGACATTCCGGTTTGAACTTAAGAAATAAGAGGGAGAACGATATATGAAAACCATTAAAAAAAGCGTGTTGGCGATGACTCTCTTATGTCTGACCGCCGGCCTCGCTGAAGCCAAAAAGAAAGGGACCGGTGAAGATATTTCAAACATGATCATCGAAGGT
>CAZJOE010000192.1:0-4588 GCA_964547555.1 uncultured Elusimicrobia bacterium
GTACCTTTCTCCTGTGGCCGGCGCGATTCTCCAGGAAGTGATTGATGTGATCGCGATTCTGAACGCGCTTCGGGCTGCGATGATGCCGAAGTCCCTCATCGATTTCTAAGAACTGGGTCTAAATTTTTTTCCTTGACACTTGGCATGGGTTTTTTTATTTCTAGAAACTGAATTGAAATAGGAGGAAGATAATGAGCATAAGATTAGGAGACATAGCGCCGGACTTTGAACAACAGTCCACGGAAGGGCCGATCAACTTCCACAAATGGAGCGAAGGCAAATGGGTGGTGTTGTTTTCACATCCCAAAGACTTTACCCCGGTTTGCACAACTGAGCTTGGCACGGTCGCCAAGTTGAAACCGGAATTCGAAAAGAGAAACGCGAAGGCCATTGGTTTGAGCGTCGATCCACTTGAAGACCACAAAAGATGGGTTGCCGACATTCTGGAAACACAAGGCGCTGCCCTTAACTTTCCTTTGTTGGCCGATGCCGACAAGAAAGTGTCGAACCTTTACGACATGATCCACCCGAACGCGAGCGACACGTTTACAGTGCGTTCCGTGTTCATTATTGATCCCAATAAAAAAGTGCGTTTGATTCTCACGTATCCAGCCAGCACCGGAAGAAACTTTACGGAAATTCTGCGCACCATCGATTCGTTGCAATTGACCGACAAGCACAAAGTGGCGACCCCGGCCAATTGGAAACAAGGAGAAGACGTGATCATCGTGCCCGCCCTCAAGGACGAAGCCGAAATCAAAATTCTTTTCCCGAAGGGATACAAAGCGGTGAAGCCGTATCTTCGCGTCACCCCTCAACCAGAACCAGTAAAAAATTAGTTTCAAAGGATTGAGACGCTCCTTTTAAATAGAAAGGAGACATAAAATGAAAATCAGTAAATTATTTGCGGCGCTTTTATCCGCAACGCTATTTTTATCGGGGTCCCTGTATGCGAAAGACATTACGCTCTTAAACGTGTCCTATGACCCGACCAGAGAGTTCTTCGCGGAATTCAATCAAGCCTTTAGCGCGTATTGGAAACAAAAAACCGGAGACACCGTCACGATCAACCAGTCGCATGGCGGATCGGGCAAGCAGGCCCGCGGTATCATCGATGGACTGGATGCCGACGTGGCAACTCTGGCCTTGGCTTATGACATTGACGCCATCAGTGAAAAGGCGGGATTGATTCCCAAGAGTTGGCAGGCGCGGTTGCCTCAAAACAGTTCGCCTTACACTTCCACTATTGTGTTCTTGGTAAGAAAGGGAAATCCCAAAGGCATTAAAGATTGGGACGATCTGGCGAAGCCGGGTGTTTCCGTGATCACGCCGAACCCAAAAACATCCGGGGGCGCTCGTTGGAATTACCTGGCCGCTTGGGCCTATGCCGAGAAAAAATGGGGGAAAGACGAAGCGAAATCCAAAGAGTTCGTGAGTAAGATCTTTAAGAACGTGCCGGTTCTTGACTCAGGAGCCCGCGGCGCGACGGTGACGTTTGTCGAACGCGGTATTGGAGACGTGGCTATTTCTTGGGAAAACGAAGCGTTTCTTGCCAGCAAAGAACTCGGCCAAGGGCAGTTTGAAATCGTGGTTCCTCCCCTTTCCATTCTGGCCGAACCGCCTGTGACGGTGATCGATAAAGTCGCTTCCCGCCATGGGACTGAAAAGGTGGCGAAAGCTTATTTGGAATATCTTTACACCCCGGAAGGACAAGAGATCGCTGCCAAAAATTATTACCGCCCACGCCTCGAATCTATCGCCAAAAAGTACGAAAGTTCATTTCCCAAAGTGAATCTCGTAACGATTGACGAAGCCTTCGGGGGTTGGCAGAAGGCTCAAAAGAAACACTTTTCCGACGGTGGGGTCTTCGACCAAATCTATCAGCCTGGCCGATAGACTCATGAAACGGATCCTTTTCCTTCTCGCCCTGTTGCCTCTCGCTTCTTGCCAACGCGACACCATCACTTCCATTTGGGTTCCCAAAGAAGAAACCATAACAGCTGCTTCCTCTCATCAATCAACGGGTCGCTCTGGAATTTCCTGGCATCTTCCGGAAGGGTGGATTGAGCAAGCGCCCGCTGACATGCGGGTGGGAAGCTTTATCGCCAAGGCCGCAAATGGACAAGAAGTGGATATTTCCATTGTGCCCCTCACCGGAATGGCCGGAGGCATGTTGGCCAATATCAACCGGTGGCGCGGACAAATCCAATTGCCGTCACTTGAAGAAACGGATTTGGATGGCCAAACCAAGAAAATCACCCTCGGCAATCGCCCCATGACCTATGTAGATTTTTCCAGCGCAGACCCTCTCATCGAGGGGAAATATAAAAAGAGGATCATCGCCGCGATTTATGAACATCAGGGGAAAACTTGGTTTTTCAAAATGACCGGTGAAGAAGAAGCCATCGGTTCTGTCGAAGCGGGATTTAAGAAATTTTTAAGCGATCTTCATTTTGATGAATAAAAAAATCAATCGTATTTTAAATGCATTGGCCTCGATTCAGCTAACGCTGTTTTGTTTGGGGCTTATGATGCTTCTTATTTTTGTCGGTACATTGGCCCAGGCCAAATTGGGAACCTTCTCCGCGCAACGGATTTACTTCAGCAGTTTTTGGCTCTATAAGAGTTTTTGGGGCGTTCCCTTGCCTGTTTTCCCTGGAGGAATGTTGATTGGAAGCCTATGGCTTGTCAATCTCGTCGCGGCCTTCGCGGTGAAGTTCCGTTATCAGAAGAAGGACATGGGGATCCTTCTCGCGCATTCAGGGTTGATTCTTTTACTGGCGGGGCAGGGATTGACTCAGCTAACGACGCGGGAAAGTCGTTTGATTCTACCGGAGGGACAGACCGGGATTTATGTCGAGCATCCGCGCTCCTCCGAATTGGCGGTTGTGATGACTTCTGAGCCTCACGCGGACCAAGTGGTGAGTATTCCAGAGTCCCTTCTTTCGAGAAAAAAAGAAATTGCCACCCCGCATCTTCCTTTCAATTTGAAAGTTTTAAAGTTTTATCCCAATGCCCTTTTGAAAATGGCGGCTGAAGGCGAGCCGTCCTTGGCCACTCAAGGCGTTGGCGCGCGTATTTCTGTTCAGGAGATTCCCGTCACTCACAAAGACGATGAATTCAATAATATTTCTGCCTTTGTCGAAATTCGCGACGGGGAAACCAGCCTCGGGACGTGGTTGGTTTCAATGGCGTTGGGCGCTCCGCAGAGTTTTTCATTGGGGGGGAAAGAATATAAATGGGCGGTCCGTCCCAAGCGCGAATATCTTCCCTATCAGATTTCCTTGAAAGATTTCCGGCATGATCTTTATCCGGGAACGGATATCCCCAAGAACTTTTCCAGTTTGGTGCATCTGCGCCATCCTGAAAAAAATGAGGACCGTGACGTTTTAATTTATATGAACCATCCTCTACGTTATGGAGGGAAAACTTTTTATCAAGCCAGTTTCGCCGAAGAGAATACGGTCTCCATTTTTCAAGTTGTTGAGAATCCGGTTTGGTTGGCGCCTTATATTTCTTGCACGTTGGTTATTTTGGGCCTGGCCATTCAATTCATCAGGAAATTTAGGCGGTTCAAATAGCGGAAGGGAAATATTGAAGCACGTAGAAGAGAACTCCTGTCAGGGGAAGCGCGATTCCCAGTGTGAGACCCAACCAGTAGACCAGCTCCCACTTTCGAGAGTGAATGTGCTCAAGTCCTTTAACGTACACAATCACTGCGGGTACGAGGATCGGCAAGATAAATCTGAAATCCTGACAAACTCCTAAATTTCGAGAAAACATAAACATTTCCAAAAAGAAAAGTCCTCCTACCATGGCAAGAACATGAGGAGAAAAAGTCCTCCAATGTTTTTTGCTGAGCGTTAAGACGATGAGTCCCAGGCCCGCCCCCCAAATTAAAATCATTCCTTTCAAAAGAGTCGCCAGTCCCGCATGTTTAAAACTGAATTCGCCGAAGAGGGTTGTTCGTAAAAAATAGTTGAAAAAAGGCATGTCAGGCCGCTCCGCCGGCCATCGAATGAACGGTGATTCGAAATATTCTTTTAAATGAAGGGTGAAGTAGTGGCTGAAGGAGGGTCGGTAATGGCCGATGTATCCGAAATGATGTTGGGTTGTGAATTCCGCGCCAATGGCGAGATGTTCAAAGATAATTCTTCCCATGTTAATGAATACGCCCGAAACGATGAATAATCCCGCCAGAAAAACCGACGGCCAACGAATATCGGAAAGAGTAAATCTTCCGCCCATCCAAGCGTTTATAAGGCAGGCCCCTAGGATCGCTCCGAGGGCCAAGGCGTTGGATTTCACCATGATGGCGACTCCCAGCAAGCAGAGCGCCATCGTTAAATTTTTCATCACCATCGAATGGTGCCACTTCACCAAATAAAAAAAGGCCGCTCCCCACACCGCGTATTGGAGGATGTCGTTACTGATGCGGGTGGCCATAAGGATCGACACCGGCCAAAAGATGATGAGCAAAACGCCCACCTTGTAGCTTAAGGTCCTCGTGCTCACGCATTCTTTTAAAGTCCGAACCCCATAGATAAGAAAGACGGTATAAAGAACGATTGAAAACAGGCGCACAACC
>CAZJOE010000193.1:0-4526 GCA_964547555.1 uncultured Elusimicrobia bacterium
GGAAACCACGAGTGTAATCAAATTTGTCGACCGCGTGCATGAGGCCGAGGTTTCCTTCTTCAATGAGATCCAAGAAATCCACGCCGGGGCGGTAATATTTTTTGGCGATGGGGATGACCAAACGGAGGTTGCCTTCGATCAATCTTTTCTTAGCGACTTTGTCGCCTTTGGTGGCTTTTTTCCAAAGGTCTTCGAATTCTTCTTTAGGGATGGGTGGTAAATTTTTAATGCCTTGAAAGTAAAGTGTGACTGGGTCGAGGTTGTCTTTCATAGTGTGATTGTAGAAAACAAAATCTTATTTAAGAAATTTAAATGTTGATAGTTAATAGTAAATAGAAATTAGAGGGAAATTTTACTCCGTAAAATTTCGGGGTGACAGGGATTGAACCTGCGGCCTCTCGGTCCCGAACCGAGCGCTCTACCACTGAGCTACACCCCGTTAAAAATATTCCAATAAAAACTTATTTTGCTGATTGTAATGGTTTGAATCGATACCACTGGGTCGGATATTGCTGGAGCAATTTACCAAATTTATTGGCCACTTCTTGGACCAAACCTTCCACGGAGGACCGGTTTGTTTCTTCGGGGTAGATCGGATCTTCGATGAGGGCCACATAACGTCGGGGTCCTGTTCGCAAAACAACAGCGACAACAATGGGCGCCTTTTCTCGAATGGCCAGCACAACGGGACCCTTGGGCCAGATCACTTTGTGGCCGAGAAGATTGACCGGAGTTCCCTCTTCTCCAAACGTATGGTCCCCCAGCATCGCCACGATGTCTCCGCGTTGCAACGCCTGTCGGACCCCAAAAGCTGCTTTCTTTCCCACCGGAATAAAATTAACTCCTGCCGCGCGCCTTTTCTCAATCATTCGTTTGAATTTTTTATTTTGATACGGCTGATACACGGCGGTCACGGGCCATCCCCATTTTTTCATGGTGCGGGCGCCCAGTTCCCAATTGCCCATGTGGAACGTCAGCAACATGATGCCGCCATGCCGGTGGCGAATCGCCTCTAACTTTTCCCGGTCGGGAACGTCGACCGTTAAACTTTCCGGATGGAAAAAATCATAAAGCACGCTAGCGAAATTCCTAAAAACTTCACCGGCAGATTGAGAAAGGTCCGGTTCGTCCATATTGAGAAGCATCTGGAGATTTTTTTTAAGGGAAATCACCTGCTGCTTGTAGATCATCGCGTAGAGGTTCCCGGCACTTTGGACCAGCATGTGTTGAAACGGCTCAGGAATGTGGGAGATTGTTCCGGCCAGAATTTCCATTGCCCACGCAGAAAGCGTGATCTGAAAATTTTTTAGCCGGTGCGAGACTTTTCTCTTCACCGGCTAACCAGTGAAAAAATGGACCGCGCCGCTTCCCACGCCGCGTAAGGCTTCCCGATCATGCGGGCGCGCTGTTTCATCGTGGCGGTTTTTTTGGGATGGCGGAGAAGATCGTTCACTTGATGGACCAAATCCTCATTGCTGCGCACCACGCGGGCCGCGCCGTATTTGGTTAAGAATTGAACGTTCCGTTCTTCTTGTCCGGGGATTGGATTGGTGAGAATCATCGGCAGTTGTTTCGCGAGCGCTTCCGACGTGGTGAGGCCGCCGGGTTTGGTAATCAGAATGTCAGCCGCGCCCATCAAGTTGGAAAGATCCTTCGTGTATCCGATGGGATAGAAATGATCCAGCCCTTTCGTAATTTTCGCTATCTTCTTGAACAAACTTTTATTCCGGCCGCACACAATGATCGCTTGAAAATTAGTCGGGATTGTTTTTAAGCTTTCCACGATTTCATCCAAAGATCCCAGTCCGTGACTTCCCCCCATCACCAAGACCGTTTTCTTGAGAGGGTTAATTCTCAATTTATTTCGCACCTTATACGGGTCGGATGTTTCTCCGAATTTCGGGTCAACCGGAATGCCGGTGACTCTTATTTTGTATTCCGGGATTCCTTTGCGGACCATTTCTTTTTTGATGTCGTCATGCGCGACCAAGTAAAGATCCACTTCGGGATGGTACCAGTAGGAGTGGATCCCGAAATCAGTGACCACGCCAATTAAGGGAACTCTCAAATATCCTTTGCGCTTGTGTTCGGCCATCGCGATGGCGGGCATGGCCTGCGTGCAGATCACGGCTTCCGGATGATGTTGACGGAGCATTTTCCTGGTGCGGAAAGAACTGAAGATGGTGAACAGTTGCCGCATTTCGCGGGTGACTTCTTCGATGTCGGGGTTATCGTACAGATAATCCCAGAGGGCGGGCGCGCGTTGGATTAATTGAAGATACATCCGGTTAAACATGGAACCGAGCACTGGATAGGCGTGGTTGCCGGCGTCGATCCCAACGCATTCGACTTGAGGATTCATTTGCGACGCGGCTTTCATGATGGCTTCCGCCGCTTTTTGGTGTCCCGTTTCCGGGACCATATAAAGGAAAAGAAGCCGTCGTTTATTGACCATGAGAAAGGGACTTAGTCGAGTTCCGTAACGGTGACGGTTCCGGGGCGGTTGGAAGGGTTGATGGAGGCAACGTCGTTAAAGCGGGGTTTGTGTTTTTGGATGAGATACCAGTAGACGTCTTGAGCGTCATCAGCGCTTTTCGCGTTCATCTCAGCCACATAATCGAAATACAAATTTGGAAACTCGACAAAAAGTTTTTCTGCGGTGGGTTCCATGGTCCCCGAGGCATGGGCTTCTAAACATTCACGAATGCCTTTATCAAACGCCGCTCCGACATACAGCACAACGGGGTTTTGCTTTTCGTCGAACGTTACGAGTTCGTAGATTCCTTTATAGGGCGGCGCGTGGTTGACGAAGGCGTCGGGCTTAAATCGGAAGCACTTTTCTGAATTTTTGATGGTGTAGTTTCTGTTGGTGGAGGTGGTTTCCATAGGTTGATCCTTTTACTAAAAATTGAGAGCCCCCAGCGCAACCCTTTTCCGAGCAGCAATTGCGCTCGGTAGCGCCGGTTCCACAGCCTATTATAGGAACGGATCAGCCCGAATAAGGTTCGGTCCCCTCTCTTTAAAGCTTTTTGCCGCGCTTTGACGAGCAGTGATCCCGCGCCCAGCGCGCGTCCAATTCCTTCGCCCATGAAAGGATCTCCCACCGCTGCCGCGTCGCCGGCTAGAATAAATTTTCCTGTCTCCTGTATTTGTGTCGAGTAATTCAACGGACCGACGCCCCGCCATTCGCTGGTCCTTTGGGCCGACGTTAAAAGTAAGCTCAACGAATCCGATTGAGACATCGCGTCCAGAAAAACTTCATCCCCGATTTTGGTTGAAGACTGTTGTTTGTTTATGAGTCCACAGACGTTGCTGGATCCGTCCGCATAGGTCACAACTCCCACGTATCCGTCAGGAAAAAAGTACATGGATTGTTCTCCGGGGGCCTGCGGTACCTTCGCGAAGGTCGCATTCCAACCAAACCATCCGCTTTCCGTTTTTTTATGGGGACCATGGGCCATTGAAAATCGTCCATCCGCCAAAACGAGAAGATCACATCCATGTGGAATTTGGTGCCCTTTTGGATTCCGCACGAGGATGATCCATCGGTTATGGTCTTTTTTAATATTTAAAACGCATGTGCTGAAATGAAGCGCCGCGCCTTCTTCACCGGCTTTTCTGGCCAGGCAATTTTCCAGTTGTGGTCGGGGAATAGCTTTCGCGGAAATCTGTCTCCACTTTGATGGGAGAAAAAATTGGATTCTTTTTAGAAAAGATATATGGGTCTTGGGGACGTCAACCGCTCCCGCCTGTTCCAGGTATTCCAAAACTCCCAACCATTTAAGTTGTGAAACGGCGGTTCGATTTAAATAAGAACCACAAACGCGGCTGGATCCCGCCGCTCGTTGTTCAAACACTTCAACCTCAAATCCCAATCGCAAAAGCCCCAAACACGAACTGAGGCCTGCGGGACCGGCTCCCACCACAATCGCCTTCAAATTTTTTCTCCCGCAAGGCTGGTACGGAACCAGGCTTCGTTAGATGTTTTGAGATAGGGGAGTTTTGCACTTTGAGCCAGTTCCAATAACTCTTGTGATGTCAGCGCTCGCTGAACAGAAAGAGGGCCATCATGCCGAACGATTTTATTTCCAATCAAATTTGATAAGGCCCATACCGCGCCATAGCTTGGAATTGATCGTTTGAGGTCGCTGATAATTAATCCTCTTTTCGCCAAGCGGTCCGCTTTCTGCAGGAAATTAATCTGATCGGTATCTGGGATGTGATGCAAAAGAAGTGAAGCGATAACGTAATCAAACGGTGAATCATGTTCTTCTAGCTTTAGGAAATCTTCTTCGAGAATTTCAATCTCAGAAAAAGATTGAACGTTTTGAATGGCAATATCCACGATGTCTGAAACAAGATCAATGGCCGTGATATGAATTTTAAATCCGCGGCTTCGTCCCCATTTGGCAATGGCCATCGGGATTTCTCCTCCGCCGGTCCCCACGTCTAGAATTTTAATCTGTTGGTTGGGGTCCCATCTCTTGGAAAATTTTTCCAAGTGGCGAAGGACAACGCTGCTGCCG